>CAIRDJ010000230.1 GCA_903877335.1 uncultured Chloroflexota bacterium
AGCAAGTAATGTGAAAGCCACGTTGCCGTAACAATTGGCTCATCATGAATGGCGACCATCTCACCGATGATCTTCATCCAATCAATCTGATTCCCTATGACGACTTGATGCCATTCCTCAACCGTTGAGGACAACATCGTTTGAATTTCATCCGATTCATCGAATGTTTTATCTACATACACTGAGGAGAAGGCATGGAACTTTTGCCCTTGTGTCGCCACCGCACTTGCCAAGACTGATGAAGAGTCCATCCCACCGGAAAGGGTGAATGCCAAGTTGGGCTTACGGTTGACGCGCCTTTGAACGGCATCCAAGAGCAACTCACGGTACTGCTGCGCTAACTCTGTGAAGGAAGCGACGGGTTGTTCAGTGGGCTGTAATGCCCAGTAACGCGAAACACTCATTTTCTCCCCTTGCCAGTGTAAAGAATGGGCAGGGGGGAGTTGTTGAACAGCAGTGAAGGGAGAATGTTCTAAGCGATTATCATGTAACCGATAATGCGCCCCAGCATATAACGCGACATACAGCGGATCTACTGCACGTGACACGCCCGGCAGGGCGAGTAGTTGCTTGGGCTGAGAAGCAATAGCGATGAAATCAGAGGTTTCAGTATAGTAAAGCGGTTTGACCCCAAAACGATCTCTGGCGCACCACATGCAAGACAGGCGATGGTCATATAACACAATGGAGAAATCGCCATTGAGTAGGGTCAGCAAGCCCTCAAAACCTAGCCGATGATATTGTTGTGCAATATATTCTGGATCACTGATAGGTAATGGGTGATCGTGATAGAGCGTGCCATCCAAAACAACCGAGACAGACTCATCGGAATAATGATGAGGGGAGGGTTGCCACCCCGTCCATCCCAATTCTATTTGAGGGTGAACCATCGAATGGATAGCCCAATTCGCTTGCCCAAAACATTGGAGCATCGTCTGAATATGCACCGAAGGAGATGCAGTCTTGTGGATCAGAATGGCAAGTCTGGACATTGGGATCAGCCCCTCATGTTATTTGGTGAGTCAAAGCGTGTTGTATACCATTGAGTACAGGCATTGTCAATCAAATCACCAACTCATAGTTGGAGCGCACGTGATTGTACCGAAAGTCAATAATCACGGTATATTCTAATTTATTTATAGAACCACCTAAATACCAAATATTATTCCCTTGTTTAATGAATTAGGTATACACCATAATCGTGAGAATGAGATGCTTTGTTGGTTGATGTAATTGTAAGGTTGTAACGATGACGCTTTCCCCTGTTGAACAACTAACGAGTCGTGTATATGGTGATTCGTTCAAACTCTATGATATTGAGGAATTTGAGAAATTCCTTGAGCCACTCAAAGTTCGCTATCAGCAAAACAACATCGACCCACAGGTTTTCAAGGGTAAACGTTGTTTGGATGCCGGTTTTGGAAGTGGGCGCGGTTCTATTTTCATGGCACAGAATGGTGCATCTGAAGTGGTTGGCATTGACCTAAGTGAAAAGAATGTTCAAACAGCACAAAGATGGGCAAGCCATTACGGATATAGCAACATGAAGTTCTATCAAGGAAATCTGCAAGCATTGGCTTTTGAAGATGAATCCTTTGATATTGTTTGGTGTAATGGGGTTTTACATCATTCAGATGATCCTAACACAGGCTTAGATGAAATCAGTCGTGTTTTGAAAGTCGGCGGATATATGTGGCTCTACCTATATGGTTCAGGTGGGGTTTATTGGAACTTGGTGGATGTCATTCGCCGTGAACTGAAGCACACAGATTCAATGCACTGTTTGGCATTGTTACTGGCTTGGCAAGTTCCTTATGGGCGTGTGGCAGAATATATTGATGATTGGTACGTTCCGCATTGCCGACGCTATACGATTGCTGATTTGAACGAAAAACTTGTTGGCTTGGGATTCGATGATCCACAATGTCTTACGGGTGGAACCCCCTACGACACGTCTTATAAAGTTCATGTTCAAGGACAGGGTGATTTATTTGGCGAGGGAGATTTGCGTTATTTTGCTCAACGCACGAATAATCGCTTGGATCGTTCCATTCAATTGCCCGACATCAACGAGATTGGCTCTGCCTATCAAGAATCCGCTATCACCCTTGAATTCGTTGAGAAATTCAACGTGATCAGCCAATTGATTACACGGTTTGCCAGCACCTACATTCCTGAACATCTCTTCTCGGCACAAGTGGGGGGCTTCCGTTCTATGCAGATGGTGTTACGCGATATGATGTCTGAACCCAATCCCTTTGATGTGAACAGATTCAACCAACATCTGGATAAGATAATTACAGATTTAAGCCTAGATTAAGCTCTAACAGTGTGGGATAGGGTTCGACTTATCCCACACGTCTACTCAGGTTTTAATAACTGTTCAGCCTCAATAAACCCGGCATAGGCTTGTGCTTGCGTGCGTGTTCCAACCTGATTGAAGTGTCCTCCATCTTCAAAGAACAGATCCTCACGCTCGGTTAGGATTGCTGCCAAGTCAATCAATGGAATGTCTAACTCTGTTGCAACAGAGCGAGTGAGCGCATTATGCTCTTCGACTGCATCTTTGAGAACGTCAGGGAAAATCTCATTAGGTGTGTTTTGGGAGTATGCCCACGTCGAAAGCATGATACGGATGTCGTGAACTTGTGCAATCCCGATCATGCTTTTGAGGTTACGTGCAAAATATTCCGGTGTATTGATTGCAAACCGTTCTGCCTCACTAAGGTTGTCCGCTTCACAATCCACCACCTGCACGCCATTGCTACCCACTTGAGCCGGATTTTCCATCCATCCCAGTTGCAAAAGGAAAAACCGTTGTAAAACGAAAGGAGGCAGGTTAGAGGGAATCGGATCGAGTACGCTGATGTATCCCAAACCACGCGCGGGGTTTTGCCCGCGATAACAATCCACGCTCAAATCACGTCGCTGGTTAGCATCATTGACCGCATGATAAACAATCACCAAATCAGGCTCCATTTCCAACCCACGAAACGCAAAATTAGCCAGTGAATGCCACGTGCGATAACCGATGACCCCGCCGTTGATGACCTCCACAGTGCTATATCCATACTCATCACGCAGGATATTCTGCAATTGGGCGGGGTAAGCATATTCCCAATCCATGCCCAGTCCATACGTCGTCGATCCACCCAGTGTCAAAATGCGTTGTACGCCCTCTGGTTTGGGGTAGGTGATTTCTTCCCCACGAAACCCAACCGCATTGTGACCAGGATAATTCGGCTCTAGTCCATATTCTAAAAAGGGCAGGCTCATCACCGAACGTTGAATCTGATTGATACGCTCTTGTGAATAAACATACTTCACACGGTCTTCTTCTGATCCGTTCACACTGAACCACAAGCGCATCAATCCCTCTAAAATCGCCAACATCACCAATGTGCTAACCGCAATGATGAAGATAGCCTGAATGAGTTTGGCTAGGCGTTGTTGTCCCTTCGTCTCATTGAGCAACCAACCAACCATCGCACCAAGCACCAGCAACGTCCATCCCCCTACCAACCACCATACCCCCCGCGACTGCACAAGGATAACCGTGTTGGGGTAGTAGATACGGGTGGTGTCATTTTCGAGGGTGACGCTGAGGGTGGGGGGATTGGCTTGGGTCAGGCAAACCGTCTGGACGCCCTCCCCTACTGTGGGTTGGTCATTGAGATAAACAGCACGGATACCTTCTAGCTTCCACGACCATTCAACACAATCGCCCTGCCACATAACAAATCGCTTGTTGGTTTTCAAACTCAAGCTACTGGAGTCCACTTGTTCCGTGATGTGGGTGGGCAGGGGTAAAAGGGGTAGAGACAGCATTACAGCGATCAAGCCTACCCAACTTATGAAAATTTTAATGGCAAATTGTTTCATGCTTTCATCCTAAACTTGC
>CAIRDJ010000231.1 GCA_903877335.1 uncultured Chloroflexota bacterium
AGGCGGTCGTTGGTGGCTTTGTCCGCTGCCAACACATTGAAGATGAAGGTCAGTTCCATGCGCTTGGCGCGGAGGGTTTCGGTGATGGCAGTGGCGGTTTTACGCCGTAACTCGCGGTCAGCTGATTTGATGTCTGCGAGTGCCAGCGTGAACAACTTCTCTTCGCCATCCACCACACACGTGAGCGATCCTGTCAATTGGGTGAAGAAGCGCACCCAAGCCGAACGCCCATTCACCGACGATTCCACCAAGATTTTTTCTTCCGCTTCGGTGAGGGTGTGGGGCGTAAAGCGACGTTCCGCTTCTAGGTAGTGGCGATACTTCCCAATGGCAGGATCATCCAAGATTTGGGCGACGTGTTCATCTGGAACGGCTTGCCATTCCAAACTGAAGAACAGCAACTTTTGGCTGAAGGTTGCCCCAAACTCGGTGACGCGCTGAAGGAACGCGCCATAGTCGGGGCTGTTGCTGTCGGTGGCATACGACAAATGGGCGAACGAGAAGATGCGGTAGAGTTGATCGGAAAGGCTTTCCAGCGTTGCCACCGCGCCGTGAAGTTCATCCGCGCTCAACGCCTGCACGCGCCCACGAACCTGTTCGGCGAAGGCATTCGCGCCGGCTTCCAGCTGGGCAAGGTCGCTTTCAATGCGTGCGTCACTCAAGCCATCATAAAAAACGGATAAATCCCATAGGACATTTTCCGCCCCGTTGAGTTGGGTTTGGGGTGCTTCGGTCATGCTAAAGTATTTCCTTGTACGAAGTGTGATCTTAGACGCAGGTTATGTTACCGCAAAACCCACCCAAACAGGAGGTTTAGCTCCCCTGTTCGCGCAAGTGTGGGGAAGTGTCCTCATCCCATTAGGGAATAAGCTCTATGGCGCATTCATCTTAACAATATTCTATGAGCCGTGTTATGATGTATGAAATCCATCCCCCACAAGGACTTGTTAATCATGAAAGCCAACGAAACCAGCTTCAATCAAATTATCAACAGCGAGGGGCTACAATATGTTGTCCCTCTATTCCAGCGTCCCTATAGTTGGGAAAAAGAAAATTGGCAAACACTCATGGAGGATTTAGATCATCTGTATGCCCATGACAATCCTCGTCTATCCCACTTCATCGGATCAATGGTGACCATTCCTGTAGAGATTGCACCCCACAATATATCAAAATTCTTGTTGATTGATGGGCAACAACGTTTGACCACCATCTTCATTTTGTTGATGGTCATCAGCGATTTAGCACATCAACAAGAGAATAGCTCTTTAGCTGCCCGCATCAAAGAAACATACTTGATTAATCGTTTTGAAAGTGGAGACGAATATTTCAAATTATTACCCACCCAAACTGATAAACCTATCTTTCAGGAATTGGTAAAACACGGGAATAGCAACCAACAGGGACATCGATTGCTTGCGTGCTATGAATTTTTCAAGACCAAGATTTCCAAGAAATATGACTTAGAAAGTTTATTCAATACAGTTACTTCGCGTTTATCCATCGTCAGAATTGTCTTAGCCCCTGAAGATGATCCGCATTTGGTGTTTGAAAGTTTGAATGCCAAAGGGCGACAACTGACTGAAGCGGACTTAATCCGCAATTACTTCTTCATGAAGATTGCCACCCAAGATCATGATGACATCTACACAAGATATTGGGCACCCATGCAAGATGCACTCAAAGAAAACTTGACCGAGTTTATCCGCCACTATCTCATGCGCGATGGTTTGTGGATTAAGCGCGATCATGTCTACATGATGCTTAAAGCCCAGCTAGACGGAAAACAACATGCAGAAGTCTTAGAGAAACTTGACCACATTTACCGATATGCTGGCTACTACTATCGACTTTTGAACCCAACTGCAGAGAGTAGCCCTGCCATTCAATATTACATCAAGCGTTTGAATCGCATGAAAACCACCACTGCTTATCCTTTCCTTCTGGATTGCTACCATGACTACACAATCGGTCAGTTGAGCGAATCGGATTTTTTGGAGATTCTCTGGGTGATTGAAAACTACATCATGCGTCGCCATGTGTGCAACGTCCCCACCAATCAACTCAACAAAATATTCCCTGCTTTATACTTACAAGCAAGCAGATACGATCGCTTTGTAGATGGGGTCAAAATAGAGTTACAAAAGAAACGCTATCCCACCGATCAGACGTTCCGTGACCAACTGATGACAGCAGATTTATATGGCGGTGGAGACCGTTCTGAGCGACTTCGTATTATCCTTGAGTCCCTTGAACAGCATGCCAGCGGAAAAGAGATACTTAGGATGGATGATTTAGGGTGGAGCATCGAACACATTATGCCCCAAACCTTATCGCCATGGTGGGAAAATCACTTAGGGGCTGATTGGGAAGAAATCCATGAAGTATGGTTACATACACTAGGCAACCTCACCCTAACCGAAGATAACTCCGAGTTATCCAATGCACCCTTCCCTAATAAACAGCAACTATTCCTAGAGAGTCGCGCTCATCTCAATGGCTATTTTGCCAATCAATCCGCTTGGCAACAGGCTGAGATCGAAGCGCGAGGGCGCGAATTGGCGGATCAAGTGCTTCAGATATGGTCATATTTTGGGGATAACACAGTGAAGCAGGAGAAGGTGACAGGGCAAAAACCTACGTGTGTGGTCATCTTAGGGGAAGAAATTGTTGTTTCATCATGGCGTGATGTCATGCGAAAAACCTTGAATACAATCTTGCTCATCGAACCTGAGAAATTTGATGCTCTCATTCTCGATTTTGAAAACTATATCTCCTACGATGTAAATCGGTTTCCTAGACATGAGCAATTCGGTAGCCGTTATTATTTTCAAAAGAATAATAACGCTGCGAGTATCAAGAAATTCTGCGAGCGGATCACTCGTGCTGTCGGTTGGAGTGAAGAAGATTGGTACGTTGAGATAGAATAGTCTACCAACGGGGGAACACCCGTTCCCCCAAGTGAGGCGTTACTTCTCTACGAGGACTTCGCGCGGTTTGCTACCACTCTCTTGTGGACCCACCACCCCACGCTCTTCCATCAATTCAATCAAGCGAGCGGCGCGGGTATAGCCAATCCGCAAACGACGTTGCAACAGCGAAACGGATGCCTTGTTCAACAGGCGCACCATCTCCACGGCTTGCTTATACATCGTGTCTTCGTCTACCG
>CAIRDJ010000232.1 GCA_903877335.1 uncultured Chloroflexota bacterium
CCCCCGCCCTAAAATAGAAAGACTCTATATAACAACGTTTTCTTTATCATATCGCCGAGCATATTATGCCTAACACTGGCTTGCCCCATCATCTTCTAAAAATCGTACCACGCTGGCAAGTGTTAAGTGAGGGGCTTCCAGCGGAACACTATGCCCAACATTAGGAATCATCTCAAGGGAAGCATGGGGCAGAAGCCCCACCATCTGATGCGCGATCTGGACAAACTTTGCATCTTGTTCGCCCACCATCAACAGCGTGGGAATTCTCAATTTAGGCAACTGATCCCATAACGGGGGCTGTACACCCGTTCCCATACCGCGCAAACTCAGTGCTAAACCGCGCGGATTTTGGGCGAGGCGCACCGCTCGCAATTGTGCTTGAGCCAGTTGGCTAAAAGTGGAGGATTGCCACAACGGGAGTTCCTCCCACTCGGCAACCACTTGCTCAATGGATTGTCCATCCATGCGATCGGCTAGGGCATCGTCCGCTCGCCGTCGTGCGATTTGTTGGTCAAGGGTTGCCAAGCCGGGCGATCCGCTAATGATGATGAGCTTACGGATGAGGTGTGGGTAGTGAATCGCAAGATAGAGGGCAAGCCTCCCCCCCATCGAGTATCCCAATAGATTGACATTGCGCTCCCCTATCAAAGTCGCGAGATCACGCGCCACACTGCCCATGTGGTAACGTGTCAGTTCGGGCGTAAAAGCAGTTTGACCGTGACCGACTAAATCAGGCATGAGCAATTGGAAGTGCTGTGCCAAACCGCCTCTAATAGATGACCAACTATCGGATGATCCCATAAAGCCGTGTAGCATCAGCAGTGGGCTACCATGCCCGTCCGCCTCAAGGTGATACTCTAGCCCGTTAAGATTCACTGGAATAGCTCCTTCACCGCGTTTCGATCAACCTTAGCAGAGGCATTATATGGGAGGGCATCCACCACGAGCCAACGGCGTGGCACTTTGTAGCCGGCGAGGTGCTGGCGTGCGTGTTGTTGCAGTTCGACCAGATTGAGCGATTGAGGGTCATTAGAAACCACCACCGCCACGACAAGTTGCCCCCACTCGGCATCATCCAATCCAACCACGACGGATTCTATAATGTCGGGGAATTGATTCAAAACAGTTTCTACCTCGACTGGGTAGACATTTTCTCCACCGGTGATAATTAGATCGGAACGGCGTTGTACGATCCATAGATCGCCGTGCGGATCGAGGTAGCCGATGTCGCCTGTGCGTAGCCAACCGTCTTGTATGGCTTGAGCAGTGGCGGTGGGATGGTTGTAATAGCCATTCATCACCATGGGACTACGGACGATGACTTCCCCCCACTCATCGGGTGGTGCTTCCTCCCCTTGTTGATTCACGATACGCACTTCTGTCATGAACAAGGGTTTGCCAACGCTTCCTAGGGGTGTTTCATCGGGGGATAGAATGTGCGTTGCCACTTGGGAAGCACACTCGGTTAATCCGTAGGTGGTTGCTATGGGGAGATGCAAATCACGCGCTTGTGCCAATAAGTTAGGACTCGCCGCCGCCCCTCCCAACAGAATCAAACGCAATGCTGGAAAAGATTTTTCCGTTAGCGACGCATCCATGCGTTGAATCAACCGATACAGCATAGTTGGGACGAGTGAAACCAGCGTAATTGGCTCTCGCTTGAGAATGGCATCCACCCATTCGGCATCAAACTTAGGCGCAAGTTCAAGCGTGATTCCATACAACACTGCACGAAAGACAATGCTTAAGCCCCCTACGTGATAAAGGGGCATCACACATAGCCAGCGGTCGGTGGGTAACGTACCGATCCGATAAGCGGAGGACATGGCACTATAAAAGAATTGTCGATATGCCAACATCACCCCTTTGGAACGCCCAGAAGTGCCGGATGTA
>CAIRDJ010000233.1 GCA_903877335.1 uncultured Chloroflexota bacterium
GACCAACCCGGCTATGAAGTCTTCGTCAAGAATACCAAAGCGATCTTTCAAAAAGGTTTCGTTGAATTAGCTGATGAACCCTTTTTGAGTGTGTGGGATATGCTCAAGGTTGCGCCTGACCTCATCAAGATGCAGTCGTATTTGAGCGTTTATCACTATGTGAGCCAATTCATAAAAGACCCCTTTTTGCGCCAAGTATTTTCCTTCCATCCCTTGCTAGTCGGCGGAAACCCCTTCGATACCCCTTCGATCTACGCCATGATTCATTACTTGGAGCGCGAATGGGGCGTGTGGTACGCGCTGGGTGGAACAGCTTCTATGGTCGAAGGGATGGCTAAACTGTTCACCGAGTTGGGGGGCAAAATTCACCTCAGTAGCGAGGTGAAAGAAATCATGATTGATCGAGCATCCCGTCAAGTGACCGGGCTTGCGTTGGCAGATGGCACTCAGGTGCGTGCGGATGCTGTTGTTTCTAACGCGGATGTCGCCTTCACCTACCGCAACATGATCCCCGCAGAATATCGCCGAAAGTATACCAACCAAAAAATTGACAACATGGTCTACAGCATGTCGCTCTTTGTCTATTACTTTGGAACAAAAAAGCAATACCGCGACACCACACCCGAACTCGCCCATCACAACATTCTGCTGGGTCCGCGCTACAAAGGCTTGTTAGATGACATTTTCACACAGAAGCACCTAGCCGAAGATTTCTCTCTGTACCTACATATGCCCACCCTCACCGATCCTTCAATGGCACCGGACGGTTGCGAAAGTTTCTATGTGTTGTCCCCCGTGCCTAATCTGCTTTCTAGCACAGACTGGGCAACTGTGGCTCCAAAATATCGCAACGCTATCGTACAATTTCTGGAAGATAATTACTTGCCTAACCTTTCGGAGAATATCGTGGTGGAGCATTACATTGACCCCTCACACTTTCAAGGAACGCTCAATAGTCATTATGGGGCAGCGTTCTCGTTAGAACCGCGCCTAACACAGTCCGCATGGTTCCGCCCTCACAACCGCTCAGAGGAGTTCAGTAATCTTTACTTTGTTGGTGCGGGCACTCACCCTGGAGCAGGCTTGCCGGGGGTGCTCTCCTCGTCCATCATTGCAGAAAAGTTGATCGAGCACGACCTACCAGTCTCGCTCAAGAATCTACTACACTCGCCCATTTCAGTAACCAACACGGGGGACTAGCGTTATGGCTTTGCAAATTCAAGCTTGGGAATATAGCCTGTTGGCACGTGCGCAGGAGGCATTAAACAACCACCATCCCCTTGAGGAATTTGTGCGTGCGGACGTGGATCAACTGGAGTCCGCCTATGAACATTGTGACCAAATTACAAACCTGCATAGCAAAACTTTTTTCATGGCTTCTGCCTTGTTGCCACCACACAAACGCCGCGCTGTACGTGCCCTGTATGCGTTCTGCCGCATCACCGATGACATTGTTGATTCCCCTGCCAACGTTGCTACCAAACAAGTAGAGCTAAGGAAGTGGCAAGACCTCATCCTGTCCCCTACTTCAACTTCACACCATCCCGTTGCGTTGGCGTGGGCCGATACGCGCATGAATTACAACATCCCCTCAGGCTACACCCAACAATTGATTGACGGTGTGGCGCGCGACATGACACAAACGCGCTACTCCACGTTTGCAGAGTTAGCGGATTATTCCTATGGGGTGGCTTCTACTGTTGGCTTGATGGCAATGCACATCATTGGCTTTAAGAACGACGAAGCCATTCCTTACGCCGTTCGGCTTGGGGTGGCGTTGCAACTGACCAATATCTTACGCGATGTCGGCGAAGACTGGCGCAATGGGAGATTGTATCTACCCTTAGAGGAACTACAACGTTTTGGGATCGAAGAAGAGCAGATTGCCAATGGCGTCGTCAATCAAAATTGGATCAATCTGGTAAATTATCAGATCGCTCGCACTCATCGACTATATGACGAATCATGGGTGGGTATTCGGTTGCTGAATGCCGATGGAAGATTTGCCATAGCGGCGGCAGCAGATTTGTACCGCGCCATTTTGGGTGAAATTATTGATAACAATTACGATGTGTTCAGCCAACGTGCAAGTGTAAGTAAATTTGGGAAAATTAGTCGTTTGCCTGGAATTTGGTGTCGCGCTTATTTACGCTAATTAAAGCGAGGTTGTGTTTTTCACGCAGGTGTACTTGTTGATGGTTACTCAGTTGCAATCGTATTGAGTCAAACAGGGAGAAAAATATTTGAGAATCGGGATTGTGGGTACTGGCATGGTTGGGGCAACAGCTGCCTACGCCTTCGTGATGAGTGGAGTAGGGCGCGAAGTGGTTCTCGTTGACCTTAACCCCAAGCGATCTTTAGCAGAGGCGCAAGACATCACCCATGCGGTACCCTTCGCCAATCCGTTACGGATCTTCAGTGGGGAGTATCAGGACCTAGCTGGGTGCAAGGTGGTGATTGTTGCTGCAGGGGTGGGGCAAAAGCCAGGGGAGACCCGCCTTCAGTTGCTAGAGCGAAACGCCGCCGTCTTTGCACAGGTGATCCCTGCAATACTGCGTTATGCGTCAAATACCATCTTGGTTATTGCGACCAACCCTGTAGATGTCATGACCCACATGGCAGCACACTTTGCAAGTAAATATGGGTTGCCAAAATCGCGCGTGATTGGCTCTGGCACCACGTTAGACACGGCACGCTTCCGCTCATTGGTGGGCGAACTTGTAGGCGTAGATTCTTATCATGTTCACGGATATGTTGTTGGCGAGCATGGAGATTCTGAGGTGGTGCTATGGTCACAAACCAATATCGGTAGTGTCCCCCTTTTGGATTTTTGTCGCTCGCGTGGCATCGCACTCACACAGGAAAAAATGGATGAGATTGGTTTGCGTGTGCGAAAAGCTGCCTACACCATCATTGAAGGCAAAGGGGCAACCTATTACGGTATAGGAAGCGCGTTGGTGCAAATTAGCCGCGTCATTCTCAAAAATGAGACATCGCTTTTAACCATTTGTTCGCCGCAGGAAGAGATTGCGGGAATAAAGGATGTAACCGTTTCAATGCCTCTCTTGTTCAATGCTGATGGTGTTTTGGACATGCTACCAATCCCCATGAGCCAATCAGAATATCATCAACTTAACCACAGCGCAGCTGTAGTGAGAAAAGCCATTGAAAGCATTCCACTTGAATAAGCAACCCAACGAGGAACCCCTATAAACATGCGCGACGCAGACATCATCATCGTAGGCGCCGGTCATAATGCGCTCATCTGTGCGGGCTATTTGGCGCAAGCAGGCTATCAAGTTTTGGTGGTCGAGCGTCGCCACAAAGTGGGGGGCGCGGTTGTGACCGAGGAGATCGTACCCGGATTCAAATTTGATCTAGGAGGATCGGCACATATTCTCATCCACCACACGCCCATTATCAATGACCTCCAACTTACGCAGTACGGCTTAGACTACATTGATATTGACCCATTATTCTTTGCCCCATTCCCCGATCACACTTCAATTACCATTTACAAGGATATTGATAAGACAATCGAAAGCATCGCGCTAGTGGACGAACAAGATGCGGAAAACTATCGCAAGTTCGTTCAAGACTGGTGGACGGTGGCAGAAGCAAGCGTTGAAACTTTCCTAAATCCTCCCACCCCGCTCAATCTAGTCAACAACTTGGGGATTAAATCGCGCTTGGGGGCAAATCGTTGGGAGCGTCTAACCGACTTGTTCAAAGGTTATGGGCAAGTGTTGCGTCAGTCTTTCACGGGCACCAAAGTTCCTGCGTTGATTGGTTGGATGGCGGCACAATCTGGACCGCCACCGACTGAACCGTTCTCTTCGCCGTTCGCCCTGTGGCATCCCATGTATCACGTCAGTGGGATGAAGCGCCCACGCGGTGGGAGCGGTCAATTGACGCAAGCACTTCAGCGCATGATTGAAGCGCACGGAGGGTCGATCGTCACCAATAGCCCTGTTGAGCGCATCCTGACCGAAAATAACAAGGCGATCGGAATTGTCACACAAGACGGGACGCAGTATACCGCACGAAAAGCTGTCGTCTCTGGCGCACACGTTCACACCACTATGAAAATGCTGGGCGAAAGCCTCCCCGCTGAAGCACAACGCCTACTGGGTAAAAGCCGTATTGGAAATGGATTCGGAATGATTCTGCGCTGTGCGATGGAAGAGTTACCGAATTACACCGCTAAACCCACTTTAGCAAGCGAAATCGGGGAGCATCATCACGCGCTACAATTCATGTGCCCCACGCTCGAATACCTTGACGCAGCCTATGGGGATTATCTAACAGGCAAACCGTCCACTGATCCCGCGCTGATCTCGATGACTTTCTCCGCAATTGATCCTACACTCGCTCCTGAAGGCAAGCATACTCTTTTCCTGTGGGGGCAATACTATCCGTATGAACTGGCATCTAAAGCAAACTGGGATGACATTCAAGAGGAAATTGCCCAAGCCATGTTAGATAAGTTTGCAGAGTATGCCCCCAATGTTAAAGGTGCGGTCATTGATAAACTGATCGAAACTCCGCTGTATTTGGAGCGTGAACTGGGATTATTGCGAGGGAATGTGATGCACCTGGAGATGTCAATTGACCAAATGTTCATGATGCGCCCAGCTTTAACCCTCAGTAATTATCGCACACCCATCAAGCAACTGTACCTAACAGGGGCAAGCACACACCCCGGCGGAGGCATTATGGGAGCAGCAGGACGAAATGCAGCGCAAGTCATTCTCGCGGACTTGGAGCGCAAATGGTGGCAACTAGGGGGGAAATCCTAAACACATGACTTACTTCAACTTTCTAGCGATCTTCATAGGTATTCCGATCGGTATCCTATGGTTGGTCAACAATTGGGACAATCGGAGTAAACGCCCCATCACACCCTCCTTATCGGCTTTGCAAGGATGGACAGTCATACGCATTCTCATTGTGGTGGCGGTCATCTACACCACACCATGGGATAACTATTTGGTTGCCACTGGCGTTTGGTGGTACAACCCAGAGTTGGTGACAGGCTTCACTATTGGATGGGTACCGATTGAGGAATACACCTTCTTCGTGGTTCAAACCATCATGACTGGTTTATTGGTGATGGTACTTGCCCGCAGAGTCCCCCCTGTCCAAACCATGAATGCACCTGAGTCACGCTCGATACGCCTGACGGCAACGGTCATAGTGAGTTTGATTTGGATAGCATGTACCATTGTCCTCATCTTATCGTTCATCTCTCCCAATGAGTGGAAGCAATGGACATACTTCGGATTAGAAACTTCATGGGGGTTGTTCCCGATTTTGATTCAGATGATTGTTGGGGCGGATATTCTGTGGTCACATCGTCGCATTGTTATTCCCGCCATCCTCATTCCCAGCATCTACTTGAGTCTTGCGGATACCGTCGCACTTGGTGAAGGGACATGGGTCATCGACCCTCAACAGTCTCTTCCCGTCCTGCTGGGAGGCATCTTACCAATTGAAGAGGCAATCTTCTTCACCATCACCAATACCTTAGTGGTGATGGGCATGACTCTCGCTTTGGCGTGGGAAAGTCAAAAGCGCATCCCCAGCAAGTGGGCGGATCGGCTACGCCAGAGCAAACTGCCAGCTCAGTATGTGCAGGAACAATAGAGCATGTTTAACGCCTTTCAAGGACAAGAACATCTACCCTTCACGCTTGAGGGTTCAGGAAAAACCGCAGCTTTGTTGGTTCATGGATTCCCTGGATCGGCAGCGGAGATGCGCCCTATTGGAGACATTCTTCACGCTCAGGGGATCACCGCACGCGGGGTACTTTTACCCGGCTTCGGTCAGGAGATTGAAACGCTACCCCAAAAGAAACATGGTGACTGGCTGAAGTGTGTTCTGGGTGAATTAGCACAACTTCGTCAGGATCACCAACATGTTTTGTTGGTTGGCAACTCAATGGGCGGGGCTTTGTCTCTCCAAGTAGCGAGCCATAGTCCTGTTGACAAACTCATTTTATTTGCGCCTTTCTATAAGATAAACTCGATTCTGTGGGAGGCGCTACCAATCATTCAATTCGCCCTACCCACCTTCAAACCATTCAGACTATTCAAACCGGACTTTAACGACCCTGAATTTCAATTAGGGTTCAAGAATTTCATGCCTGAAGCAGACCTCCATGATCCGATCATTCAACGCGGCATCCTAGATTTCGCGGTGGATACACGGGTTTTTGCACAGATTCGCCTTGCTGGTCTTGAAGCCTATCGCCTTGCTCCACAGGTCACCGCCCCCACCCTTGTGATACAAGGGGATCAAGATGAATTAGTCACCCCACAACGCACCCGTGAGTTATCAAATCGCCTAAAGGGGCGGGTGGAATGGCTAGAGGTAGCTGCAACCCACAATCCTTTGCGTCCCACCGAAGCCTACTGGAAAACCATTGTGCAACGCATCCTAGCTTTTATTAGTAGCTAAAGTTACTCAACCATGTCAATAAAGCACCCTTTCTGGTCATTCTTACTATTAATTTACGCCTTGCCGAAAATCCTACTCGTGATGATGGGGCTTTGGTTTGCCGCGATGATGAGCGTACCCATTATGCGCTGGACATTTGAAGGGGTGGCAATCTTGTGGGGGGTCTATCTGACCACTCTCCTTCAAGCCACGGTTGTCATTACTGTTCTCGTACTAGATTGGAAGTGGAAGAGAACGCTCGTCAGTGTTGGGTTCGTTGTGGTTGGAACGATCGTGGCGGAAATTATCGGAACGAAGACCGGGCTATTGTTTGGTCAGTATCATTACACTGGATTGCTTCAGCCACAAATTTTAGATGTTCCTATTCTGATTGGTTTTGCTTGGTTAATGTTGCTGCCCATTACATGGGGGATGGCGTATGCCACGCGCTTTCAAAGTCGTCTCGCCCTGTCCTTATATGCTGGAATCGCCATGACTGCTTGGGATTTATATCTTGATCCACAAATGACGAGTTGGGATCTGTGGAAATGGGATCATGTGGGGACCTTCAACTATTTCGGTATTCCCCTACACAATTTTTTAGGTTGGTTCGTGGTCGCCGGTTTGATTACCTGGATCATCAATCCACCCAAACTAACAAGTTTCCCTTGCCTGTTGATCTACAGTTGTGTTTGGATGATGCAGTTCATCGGTCAATTCGTGTTTTGGGGGCAGATGCTCGTGGCTATTTTTGGTTTCATGGGAATGGGAAGCGTCCTTTTATTCACTATTTTGTCGCGCACTAGAGAATCAACCGTATGAATCAATCCGTGATACTGTGGACAGTGCTCGGCTATTTGAGTGGATCAGTTTTATATTCACGCTTGATCGCACGTTACTTTCTCAGGGTCAACCTCGACAGTGTTGGCGACGGCAACCCAGGCACCTTCAATGTTGGGCGCGTTGGGGGAGGAAAGTGGGCGGGACTAGCGTTTGCCCTAGACTGTAGCAAAGCCGCCGTTCCAGTCGGTTTATGCTATGTGGTGTGGGGTATGAACGGATGGGAAATCATACCGATTGCCCTTGCCCCCATCATTGGGCACAAGTACCCGCTATTCTTCGGTTTTAAGGGTGGCAAAGCAATTGCCGCAGCAGCAGGTGCGTGGGTTGGAATCGCTCAGTGGGAAGTCATTACGATTGGTAGCTTACTCCTCCTGTTCTGGTATTTCTCGGTAGAAAACAGTGCTTGGGCAACGCAGTTCATGACCTGGAGTCTGATGCCATACCTTTATCTAACCCATAAACCTGATACATGGTTGTATGCCATGTTGGCAACCATCCTCACCCTCGCCTGGACACATCAAGCAGACCTTCACAAGCCACCCCGTCCCAAGAATTGGGTCAAACGAGCATGGAACTTATGGCAGACATCCTCCTAATTGTTATCACGCTCAACCTTATCACCATTGCATTGATTGCCATTCTCAACGCTTTTACGTTTCCACGCTTGGGGAACGCATCTGTAACCCTAGACACTCCCTTCGTATCGGTGTTGATACCCGCCCGCAATGAACAGAAACAAATCGGACAGACTTTACAAGCCCTCAGTGAACAGAATTATCCCCGTTTTGAAGTTCTCATCTTGGATGACCAATCCACAGATGCAACCCCACAAATCATCGACTCGTTCATTAAACACGATGATCGGTTTGTAAGCTATCTTGGGCGTGCCTTGCCTGCTGGTTGGTCAGGCAAAAACTGGGCGTGCCACCAATTAAGCGAGTATGCCAAAGGGGATATTCTCATCTTTACCGATGCAGATGTCGACTGGACTCCCACCGCAGTTCAAAGCATCGTCAATGAAATTCAAGCATCTCAATCCGATCTAACCACCGTGTGGGCAACCCAAACTACCATCACCTGGGCAGAACGCGCAGTCATCCCGTTAATGTCGATGGTGATTATGGGATATTTGCCCGCGCTCGCTGTACACCATACCCCCTTCCCTTCGCTCGCTGCCGCCAATGGTCAGTGTATGGCATTTCGCCGTGAGTCATACCATCGCATCGGTGGGCATCAGTCTGTCAAGAACGTGATTGTTGAGGACATCCAGCTTGCCAGAAGGATTAAACAGGCGGGCTTACGCCTGCGCATGGTGGATGGCAATCAGTTGATTCGGTGTCGGATGTATCACTCATGGGATGAGGTACGCGATGGTTTCGCCAAAAACATTCTAGCCGGCTATGGCAATAGCATCTTTGCGTTACTCATGGCAACGTTATTTCACTGGGCATTATTTCTCATGCCAAGTCTCTTGTGCCTATTTGCCCTCGCCACTAACCGTTCCGTTTTGCTGGGTTGGTCTATCAGTTGGTTAGCATTGGCATTGCTTATTCGTGGGCTAACGGCGCAATCCACCCACCAACGCTTAGAAGATAGCTTGTTGCTACCCTATTCCGTGATTCTCATGACCATCATCGCCATACAAGCGATTTGGTGGGACTGGAAACATGGCGGTCCTATCTGGAAAAACCGTACCATTCAAAGGGAGCAAGGATGAAAAAGGCGATCGTTGTTGGTGCAGGAATTGGCGGGTTAAGCAGTGCCATCCGTTTAGCCCATCAGGGTTGGCAGGTGCAAGTGTTCGAGCAAAACTCAGGTGCTGGTGGCAAAATGAGTGAATATCAAGCGCAAGGTTTTCGATGGGACATGGGACCTTCTGTCATCACCATGCGCTATGTCATAGAGGGATTGTTCAACGACGTGGGTCGAACCTTAACAGAGTACCTAACCCTTCTGCCACTGGATCCCTTGACACGGTATTTCTACCCGGACGGCACACAACTCAACGTCACCAGCAACCTCACCGAAATGCTCAACCAAATTGACGACTTGGAACCACGTGACGTGGAGGGATATTTGCGATACTTAAGTTATGTCGCTCGTATCTATCGCATCACCGCCCCTGTTTTTATTGAGAACCAACCACCCAAGTTACATGACTTTTTGAGCGTGCCCGTTTGGGAAATGCCTCATGTCGACCCCTTACGCACCATGAGCCAATCTATCCAACAATTCGTCAAACACCCCAAGTTACAACAGCTACTAGGGCGATTCGCAACCTACACCGGCGCAAGCCCATACTTAGCCCCGGCAACCCTCAACGTCATCGCCCATGTGGAACTCAATCAAGGTGTATGGTATCCACAAGGTGGAATTTACAGCATTGCCAAAGCTCTTGAGCAAGTCGCGGTGGAGTTAGGAGTACACATCCACTATAACCACCCTGTGAAAAGCATCCTCACCCAACATGGTGTGGCATATGGGGTGGCATTAGCCGACGATACGCCCATTTTGAGCGACATCGTTTTGGCAAACGCGGATGTTGGGTTTGTCTATGACAAACTGATCCGCGATCAATCCTCGGCGTTACAACAACACACCGAGCGTCTGCTACAAATGGAACCTTCCTGTAGTGGGCTAATTTTCATGTGGGGGATTGATCGGTCATTTAGCGAATTGGCACATCACAACATTTTGTTTTCACAAGATTATGCACGCGAATTTCACCAGCTCTTCACCGAA
>CAIRDJ010000234.1 GCA_903877335.1 uncultured Chloroflexota bacterium
ACACATTATGCTCTGACGTTAGATGAGGTTGCGCGTGCACATTTCAACCTATACCCAGTTTTCATTGTTTGAGGACTTAAAAACAGAATGGAATCCATTGCTTCGGCGTTCTTATGCCGACAGCATTTTCATGACGTGGGAATGGTGTTCAACATGGTGGAAAGCATATCAACCTGGTGGGCTTTGGGTTCATGCCGTTCAATCTGAGCGGGGGGAATTACTTGCGATCATTCCGCTTTTCATTGAACAACAAAGACAAGAGCGTGTGGCACGCTTGATTGGTTGCGAGGATGTCACGGATTACACCGATTTCATCATAGATCAAGATCATGTAACCCCTGTTTTTGAGGCGTTGAGTGACCTTTTATGGAAAAATCAGTCCCTCACCTTTGATCGGCTTGAATTGTGTAATGTCCCCGCGCACTCCTTGACCTATACACATTTTGCCCCCTTTCTAAAGTCAAAAGGGTTTGAGTCGGCTTGGGTGCAAAATGAAGTGACCCCCCAGATTGAGTTGAACCATGACTATGAGGGATACCTTGAGCACAACGTGGATAGCAAGAATCGCAAAGAGATTAAACGCAAACTACGCCATGCCGAAGGGGGCGAATATGATATTCGATGGTATATCGTTGGTGCAGAGCATGACCTCGCCCAAGAGAGTTTGACTTTTTTTGATCTAATGGCGAAGAGTAACCCAAGTAAAGCAATATTTCTGTCTAATCCCTCTCATCGTCAATTCTTTGAAAAACTCATCCCAATCATGTCAGAAGTGGGTTGGTTGCAACTCACCTTCTTACAGGTAGATGGGGTATCCTGTGCGACCTACTTCAGCTTCGATTACAATCGGCGTATCTGGATTTATAATTCTGGCTTAGACCCAACAAAATATAGCGCACTGAGTCCTGGAATATTGTTGACGCAGTACCTCATTCAGTGGGCTATTGAACATCACTACACCGTCTTCGACTTTTTACGCGGAAACGAAGAATACAAGTATCGTATGGGCGGAAAAGACAAGATCATCTACAAGTTACGCGCTCATTTGAACCCCACCCATGAAACCCTAGAGGACGTAAAATTATGACCCCGTTAAAACGCATTGCCATCATCAGCGTCCATGCCAGTCCAATAGCTAAAGTTGGGGGCAAGAAAGTGGGTGGGTTGAATGTTTACGTCCGTGAAGTTGCCAAGACCTTTGCTAGGCAAGGGCTTTTGGTGGATTTGTTCACCCGTCAAGAAAGTGAGCATCAACCAACGGTTGACCACAGTTTAGGCGAGGGTGTGCGCGTTGTGCATGTACCAGCAGGTACGCCCCAACCCATTCCCCCTGATGACCTACTACCCCATTTACAACAGTTTGCAGCTGGGGTGATCGCGTTCACCATTCGACACAACATCCAATATGATTTCATCTTCAGTCACTATTGGTTGAGCGGTTTGGTGGCGATGCGACTGCGAGAGACATGGGGAACACCCTTTGCACAAGTATTTCACACGCTTGGTGCGATGAAAGCGCGGATACCGTCTACTCGTCAAAGCACGCCCCACGTGCGTATTCATCATGAGGGTCGTATTATCCAAGCGGCAGATTTACTGATTGCCAACACTGCAGCGGAGCGTTCACAGTTATTGTGGTTGTATCGAGCCGATCGTCGAAAAATCTATGTCAGTCCGCCAGGGGTTAATCATGATGTGTTCTTCCCCATGGACAAAACAAAAATGCGTGCACACTTGAACTTAGCACAGGATGCATTTCTTGCTGTATTCGCAGGGCGGATTGAGCCACTCAAAGCAGTGGATAGCATCCTCGATGCTGTCGCGCTTATACCCGTTCAAGCTAGTGAGGCACACCCATTACAGGTTATCATCATTGGAAGCGATCCCAATGATAGAACCGATTACGATATTCAAGCCCTCATTAAGCAGTCAAAACATTTGGGCATTGACGGGCGCGTCACCTTTGTCTCGGCACAACCGCAAGACCAATTGTCGCTCTATTTGAATGCGGCAGACGTGCTATTGCTTCCGTCGGAGTATGAATCATTTGGGATGATTGCCCTAGAGGCGATGGCATGTGGAACAGCGGTGATTGCGTCGAACGTGGGTGGGCTAACTCACCTTGTCAAAGAGGGCGAAACGGGTTTTCTTATGCCCGTGCGCGAACCACAAGAACTGGCACAACGATTGTTACAACTGCAACTCGATACACAATTGCTTAAGCGGATGCAACTTGAAGCAACTGCCCATGCACAACAGTACGCATGGGCAAACATTGCCGAACACTTAACCGAGATGTTCAGTCGAGTGATTGAACGCCGCCATCAATGTGCTTAACCACCGTAAGCGTTGGGAGTATCGGTCACTGTGGTATTAATGTAAGGTTGCTTGTTGGCAACAATGTCGAGTGCTTCTTCTTCGCCAAGGAGCACTTGCCCCTTGTGGTAGAGCGTGTTGTTGAATCCATCAAACTTGTAACGGCGGTTCACCCAACCATATAACTTATGGAAGAACATCACGTTGAACTGGATAGAACTGTCCTCTGGCACAAGTTTTTCGTCGATGATCCAAACCGGCGCGTACTGTTCTAAGTGTGGAATGGTCTTTGCATCGCGTGCAGGATAAATTTTGAGGTTAAATTTCTCGATTGCAGACATGGCACCTCCCTGTCGTGGCTATAACAATTATACATTTGTCAGATTGTACCCGTTAGTTACCCTTCTACACAGGTATTTTCTACCAACACTTTCTATTGAATTGTATTATAACTCATCTATCATACGCCATTCATGGTATTGCACTTCTCTTTTTGAATCAGAAAATAGATGAGAACCATTCCACAGATGAGTGAATTTATCTCTCTTGCTCGCCAGCGACAGCGCATTATTGCTGAAATTATCGGTGAAGGATTCGGCAACCTGGTTTCGGTCGTCTTATATTTCTCCATCTTGATTCCATTTGCCATAGGCTCAAGACTGTTTAGCGATCCACTACGGCGCAAGATGCCACAAGGCGAAACCTTCTGGGTAGAGCGCGAGCCGGTTTCGTCCGAACTCACTCAAGCGAAAAGACAAGGATAGTTCACACTATGTATATTTTAAGCATATCCTGCTTCTTTCACGACTCGGCGGTTGCGCTTATCCAAGATGGGAAAGTGATCGCTGCCGCAATGGAAGAACGCTTTACGCGCCGTAAACACGACAACAGTTTCCCAATTCACGCGATTGAATTTTGCTTGCGCTACGCAGGAATCAAAGGTGAGGACTTGGATCATGTGGTTTTCTATGAAAAGCCACTGGTGAAATTTGAACGCATTCTGCAGACCACGCTCAACACCTTTCCGCGTTCCATGAACTTCTGGCGCGATTCTATGAATGCTTGGTTGAAGGAAAAACTTTTCATCAAAAGTATCATTCGAGACCGTGTAGGGGTCAAAGCCCAAAACATCCTATTTTGTGACCACCACATGAGCCATGCTGCCAGCGCGTTCTTTGCTTCCCCTTTTCATGAGGCGGCAGTGCTAACGGTAGATGGGGTGGGAGAATGGACAACCACAACCATCGGCACAGCGACCAGTCGCTGGGTGGGGGAAACACAGGGTGAAAACCGCATTGAGTTGTTTGCTGAACAGCGATTCCCCCATTCACTCGGTTTACTCTATTCCACCTTTACCGCTTGGTTGGGTTTCCGCGTCAACAACGGCGAATATAAAGTGATGGGGATGACCCCCTACGGCGAGCCGAAGTATGTTGACAAGGTGAACAAGCTGATCTCGCGCAAGTCGGACGGTAGTTATCAGCTCAACCTCGATTACTTCGCTTACCCTTATTCCACCGAGCAAAGTTATAATCAAAGATTCGTTGATCTTTTTGGTGAACCGCGCCCAGCTGAACTGGAGTTTTTCACCATGAAGACGAACCCAGAACGACAAGGTGAAAAGGATGCGATGGAGCGCAACCAATACTACGCGGATGTTGCGGCAAGCATCCAATTGGTGACGGAAGAAAGCTTGATCGATCTAGCAAACTACCTGTACCAGAAAACCGGATTGAAGAAACTGGTGATGGCAGGTGGCGTGGCGTTGAATACCAAAGCCAACTACCGCATCTTATCGGAGACACCTTTTGAAGAGTTGTATATTCAACCCGCTGCCGGCGATGATGGATGTGCCCTAGGAGCAGCGTTGTGGGCTTATCATGTGGTATTGGGGAATCCACGACAAGGGTACATGGAGAATGCCTACTTAGGCGAAGCCTATTCTGATGCTGTCTGCCATGATTTCTTACACGGGTTGGGGGTGAAAATCGAAAGCTACCAAGATCGTGACGATGTTATGCTGACGCGCCTTGCCGAAGACCTCACCAATCAACAGGTGATCGGCTTTTTTCAGGGACGCTTTGAGTGGGGTCCGCGTGCGCTGGGCAACCGTAGTATTTTAGCTGACCCGCGCTTTTCACACATGAAAGAAATTGTGAATACCAAGATTAAATATCGCGAGCCGTTCAGGCCGTTCGCTCCGGTGATTTTGCGTGATCGTGCAACCGAATATTTTGATTATCCTGATGTCGATAAACACGAAGCACCACGCTACATGTTAATTGTCGCTCCAATCAAAGCGGATAAGCAAGACAAGATCGAAGCCGTGAATCATGAAGGCACGGGAAGATTACAAACAATTGAGCGGGAGACCAACCCACGTTACTACGGCGTGATCGAACAGTTCGGCGAAATGACCGACGTTCCTGTGGTCCTCAATACCTCCTTCAACTTACGCGGTGAACCGATCGTGAACACCCCGCGCGAAGCCTGGAATACTTTCCGCAATAGCGATATTGATATTCTGGTATTAGGAAACAATGTCGTCCGAAAAACTGATAATCCGAAAGTCTAGGAGTACGCAAAATGCAAGCCTTTTTTGAACGCTTAGGAATTATTGGGGAGTTGCTACAGTTCCTGTGGGAACGCAAACTTTATTGGTTAATCCCCATGATCCTCATCCTGATTGTCTTTGGGATATTGATTGTTTTGGGTTCAAACCCTACCACCGGATCATTCATTTACACATTTTTCTAGGATGGAATCATGCTATTACCAGTTGCGATAGGTTGTCTTTTTGGCTTGGTGGCAGGTTGGTTCGTCCATCAACAAGCTGCCAAGCGGGAGACCCTTTATGGCGGCATGATGGCGCAAGCCTTGCACTACCTCGCCAGCGCAGTCATGACTTCGCTCCCTGTGATGGTGTTATTGGTTGCCGTCGCGCGGGGTTTTGTGACGGCGCTCCTCACGGCTTTGGGTGTCACTGTAATTTCATGGGTCATGTTGTTGGCTTGCGCCGTTGCAGAAAAACAACCACGCGATGTCGCTTTATCCAAGCAGGTCGATCGCGGTTGGACAGAGCAAGACGCTCGGACCTCAGGTCTATAACCAACCCAGGAGCCACCACATGCCCAGAGTATTGATGAGTGTATACGATAAAAGCAATCTCATCGCTTTTGCTACTGAATTGGTAGGCATGGGGTGGGACATTGTTGCAAGTGGTGGAACTAAAGAAGCACTAGAACAACATGGGATCGCTGTTGTTTCCATCGAGCAACTCACAGGCATTCCATCACTTTTGGGTGGACGTGTGAAAACGCTACATCCTTCGATTCATGCTGGTATTCTGGCTAAAGACACCGAACAGGACTTGCTAGAACTCAACCAAAATGGGTATGCCGTTATCAGCATGGTCGTTGTCAATTTGTACCCCTTTCAAGAAACAGTTGCACAAGCAGGGGTTTCCTTACAAGACGCACTTGAGCAAATTGATATTGGTGGAGTGGCTTTGTTACGGGGTGCTGCTAAAAATTTCTTTCGGGTGACAACGGTCTCTAGTCCTGATTCCTATCAAGCTATTCTTGATGAACTGCGCATAAATGGTGAGACCAACCTTGCTACACGCCGTGACCTAGCCGTACAAGCATTTGCGCTCACTCAAGAGTATGATACTGCCATTCATGCCTACCTTTCACAGTCCATACAGGCACAACACCGCGACCCTTCGCAACTCCCCTCCCATTTGTCCATCGGCGCAAAGCTCACCCAGTTGATGCGGTATGGGGAGAATCCCCATCAAGCAGGTGGATTTTACAGCACAATGCGAGATTCGTATCCTTTTGGCAGTCAGTTAATTGGAGAGAAAACCCTTTCTTACAACAACATTTTGGATATTGACTGCGCATGGCGTGCGGTCAGTAGCTTTGAAGACCCCACTGTAGTGATTGTGAAGCACCTTAATCCGATTGGTGTAGCCAGTGCAGACAAGGTTGCGGATGCCTTTCAAGATGCACTCGCGTCTGATCCCGTATCAGCTTTTGGTGGTGTGATCGCTCTCAATCGTCCCGTGACGCTTGAGTTTGTGGAAGCACTAGAGAGCTTATTCATCGAGGCGATTGCTGCACCTAATTTCAATGAACAAGCGGTTGAGTTGTTACAGAAGAAGCGCAAAAACTGTCGATTGTTAACCATGTCCTACCCATACAGCGGACAATCGTTGGAACTTCGTACTGTTCATCGGGGTGTATTGGTTCAGCAAGTGGACATGGGAGATTCATCTGAGTTGAGTTTTCGAGTAGTGGGTCAAAAATTGCCCAGCGAAAGTGAATTGGCGTCTCTTAGATATGCTTGGAGAGTGGTCCAACATGTTAAGTCAAATGCCATTGTGATTGGGCAGAATCGCAAGACCATAGGAATTGCCGGCGGATTGCCCAGTCGTGTGGATGCAACACAACTGGCTATCCAAAAAGCAGGCGTACATACACAAGGTGCCGTATTGGCATCTGATGCGTTTTTCCCATTTGCCGACAGCATCTATCTTGCGGCTCAAGCTGGCATCACTGCCATCATCCAGCCCGGTGGGTCCATTCGAGATGCCGAGATCATTGCCACTGCAGATCGCACAGGGGTGGCGATGATCTTCACAGGAACACGGCACTTTAGGCATTAGGTCAATCCTTGCCAAGTTTCAATTTATTGCTATACTGATGAGGGTAGATGCCACCATGGCTCAATCGGCAGAGCGAGCGCTTCGTAAGCGCTAGGTTATGGGTTCAAGTCCCATTGGTGGCTATAAGCAACAACCCGCTCTTGCGGGCTTTTTTTTGTCTTTGCAGATGGGGCAGTGTGCACATGGTCATAGGCAGGCGAACAGTCGTAACCGTTGCAGTGGCAGGCGGAACAGGATCCGGTAAAACTACCTTTGGGCGTTCCATCATTGAGCGGCTTGGCGAAGAAAATGTTGCCTACATTCCCCACGATGCCTACTACAAAAGCCTTCGAGAGTTAGCGATCCATCAGCGAACAGAGGTTAATTTTGACCATCCCGACTCGCTAGAGACCGAGCTGATGATGAAGCACATCCTCCAGCTACAACATCACCATTCGATTGAATTGCCCATCTACGATTATGTGACAGATGAGCGCAAAATAGAGACGGTGCATATCAAAGCCAAACCGGTCATTCTTGTTGAAGGCATTTTGATTCTTGCGCTGCCGACGCTGCGCGATTTATTCGACATCAAAATTTTCGTTGATGTTGATTCTGACATTCGGTTGATTCGCCGAATCCAGCGCGACATGGAAGAACGTGGCAGAACGACACACTCAATCATCGCTCAATATCTCAAGACGGTTCGCCCCATGCATATCGAATTCGTTGAACCCAGCAAACGACACGCAGACATCATCGTACCACAGGGCGGGCACAACAAAATTGCGGTTGAAATGATTGCGAATTATGTGCAAAGCATGTTGTTTGAAAAAACGAATTGACGGGAAAACTAGGTGCATTGTATACTTCAGGGACAACTGAATCGTTCCGAAAAACGTTGACCGGAAGGAACGACCCGTGACTTATCTTGCAGAGAGATGTGCCGCTTGGCTGAAAGCACATTAGAAAAGTGGGTCGTTCGGTCGTCCGTGAGTTGCTGAAAGAAGCACATTTACCTGTGCCTAGACTCAGACGGGAATGCCCGTTACAGCATTTCAAGAGCCATTTGCCGGCAATGCAAATGGAACAGAGGTGGTACCGCGGAAGCAACATGCCCTTTCGTCCTTCGTGATGATAGGGCATTTTTATTTTCAATGGAGGAATGGTGGACCAAAACACGATCAATCAGTTTTATGATGTCATTGCAGAATACTACCTGTACTTCTATCGGGATTGGCAAACCCAGCTTGAGCGCGAAGGATTAAGCCTAAGAGCCATCTTTCGCAACAAGGGGATTTTACGTGTCTTAGATGCATCCTGTGGCATAGGCATCCAAGCCATCCCTTTAGCCCA
Organism: uncultured Chloroflexota bacterium; assembly: GCA_903877335.1. Lineage (GTDB taxonomy): Bacteria > Chloroflexota > Anaerolineae > Aggregatilineales > Phototrophicaceae > CAIRDJ01. The sequence goes on from CAIRDJ010000234.1 coordinate 8,321, forward strand.
ACTAGGATATGATGTGGTGGCTGCCGATCCGAGTTCAGGCATGTTGCGCAAGGCACATGAAGTGGCAAAGCATTACAAAGTATTAGACAAAATTGTCTTTGAGCACACCGACTTCTTAAATCTACAAGACAGTGTCGAGGGACCTTTTGATGCGATTATCACCAAAGGAAACGTGTTGCCACATCTGCTATTGAATGAGGAAATCGAAACGACACTCAACATATTCTATGACTTGTTGCGACCAGGTGGCATGTTGGTGATTGGAATACGCGACTTTGCACCGTTCATGGAATCTCGCCCACGTTTCCTGCCGGGTTTCATCCACAACTTAGACCATCAAGGGGAAATTATCACCTTTGATATATGGGAATGGGAGCAGGGTCCGCCTGTTATTGCTACTCAAAACTTGTATATTGTGAAAAGCCTTGATGGAAAACGCTACGAAACCCTCAAGCGGAGAGTGAGCTATCGTCCAATTTCTACAGATGAGATTAAGGTCGTTTTGTTTGAAGTCGGGTTTAGGGAGTATGAAGACCGCCCTGAGCGCACAGATCGAATTATTATCACTCGCAAACCATTAAGCGCGAAAAAATAAAGCAAAGGAACAATGCAAATGCCCTCCATACCACATAAAGCAATGCCAAAGAATTTTGATTTTCGAGAAGCAGAACATCGTCTATACCAGCACTGGCTAGAGCATGGTTGGTTCAAGCCAGAAGTGGCAGATGCCGACGCTGAGCCTTTCGTCATTAGTATGCCCCCTCCCAATGTAACGGGTGCATTACACGCGGGGCATGCCCTCTTCACCACATTAGAAGACCTCATGATTCGTTATGAGCGCATGCGTGGGAAAGCCGCACTCTGGGTGCCGGGTACCGATCACGCTGGCATTGCAACACAACTTCAAGTGGAAAAGTTGCTTCACAGCGAGGGGACTTCTCGACTTGAGGTTGGGCGCGAAGAATTTTTGCGGCGTACCTGGGAATGGAAAGCCGAAAAAGGTGGAACAATCGTCAGTCAGATGCGCCGCTTAGGCGTGAGTTGTGATTGGGATCGTGAACGCTTCACTATGGATGATGGACTGTCAGAGGCGGTCACTGAAGTCTTCATTCGTTTATGGGAACAGGGCTTGATCTACCGTGCCCCCAAGTTGGTGAATTGGTCTCCAGGCCTGCAAACCTCGGTGTCGGATTTGGAAGTCGAATATGAAGACGAAAAGGGGAAACTGTATTTTTTCCGTTATCCTGTTGAGGGAGGAGAATTTCTGCCTGTTGCGACAACTCGTCCAGAGACGATTCTTGGCGATACAGCGGTTTGCGTCAATCCAGATGATGATCGCTACAAACACCTGATCGGGAAAAGTGCCTACGTCCCCATCTTAAATCGGGAAATTCCCATCATCGCGGATGAGTACGTTGATATGACATTCGGCACAGGAGCGTTGAAAGTTACCCCCGCGCACGATTTTAATGATTATGAACTGGGGCTAAAGCACAGTTTGGAGATGATTAACATCTTCAACAAGGATGCGAGCGTCAATGAGAACGGCGGTCAATATGCTGGGCTAGATCGCTTCGTGGTTCGTGCACAAATTTGGGCAGACATGGAAGCACTAGGGTTAACTATTGAGGCGAAGGAGCATGTTCATTCTGTACCCCATAGCCAACGTGGTGGCGAAGTAGTGGAGCCAATGCTCAGTACCCAATGGTTTGTACGCATTCAACCGTTAGCGGATCGCGCGATGCAAGCAGTTCGTGATGGACGGATCAAGTTTGTTCCTCAGCGTTTTGAGCAGCAGTTTTTCAACTGGATGGAGAATATCCATGATTGGAACATCAGTCGTCAGTTGTGGTGGGGGCATCGCATTCCAGCTTGGCACTCTCCAACAGGTGAGATCTATGTTGGGAAAGCAGCGCCAACTCAAGGAGGTCCCTGGACGGCGGACGAAGATGTTTTGGATACCTGGTTCAGCAGTGGGTTGTGGCCCTTTAGCACGCTGGGTTGGCCCCAAGAAACGGAGGATTTCAAACGCTACTACCCCACATCCGTAATGGAAACGGGTTGGGATATTCTTTTCTTCTGGGTAGCCCGCATGATGATGTTCGGGCTTTGGTTCACCGATGATGTTCCATTCCATACCGTCTATATGCACGGCTTGGTACGCGATGCAAATGGGCAAAAAATGAGTAAGACTAAAGGAAATGTTATCGATCCGCTTGAAATTATTGACAAGTACGGGGCAGACCCGTTACGTTTTGCGCTGGTCACAGGTGGCACCCCCGGTCAAGATATTAACCTTGACCTGGCGAAAATTGAGGCGAATTTCAAGTTTGTCAATAAACTGTGGAACATGACCAGTTTCGCGGTGTTTAACTTGCAAAATGCTGGCGGAGAGATCGAAGCTGGCTTACCATCGCCCGACGATCTTGACCTTCCCTCTAAATGGATTGTCAGTCGCCTGAATGGTTTGATCGAATCCGTTCAACGCTTGTTCGATGTTTATCAATACGGGGAAGCTGGTAGGCAGATTTACGACTTCATGTGGCGCGAGTTTGCTGATTGGTATGTGGAATTCGCAAAAGCGTCGTTGTATGGCGAGGATACGCGCTCCCGTGACAATACATTACGGGTGTTGGTACACACGCTGGATAGCGGGTTACGTCTCCTCCATCCATTCATGCCTTTCGTCACCGAGGATTTGTGGAGCTACCTTCCAGTTGAAGGTGACGCATTAATTATTGCGCGTTGGTGCCAAGCAGATTTTCGCTATGTAGACGCACAAGCAGAATCGGACATGATGATACTCATCGACCTCATTCATGGAATTCGGAATACGCGCGATGAGTATAGCGTCGAGCCGAAGGTGAAGCTCAAGGCCTTCGTTAAAGGTGGTAGCCATTCAGACCTAATACGGCAGTACGGACATCTATTTGGGCGCGTTCCCAATTCTAACGTTAGTGAATTGCAGTTTATTGAGGCAGATGCAGAGCCAACCGAAAACGTCGCATCCATTGTGGTGAATGATGTGGTTTTGTACATCCCATTAGCTGGCATGGTGGATATCGCGACAGAATGTGAACGCCTAAATCGTGAGCGGGAAAAGGTTGTGGCGGGAATCACACGTGTTGAGACGTTGCTAGGGAATGAAGGTTTTGTGAAGAAAGCACCAGAGGTGGTTCTTAAGCGTGAGCGCGACACGTTGGTTGATTTGCAAATGACGCTACAGAAGATTGCTGAGCGCGTGGCACAACTCTGTTCGTGATGACCTCCAAGGAGGGCAAAGAGTAGCATCTTCCCCTTTATGCCCTCCTTGTTTCTGCATTATTTCATTTGTGCCCTCATTTGATCGGTACTCGCATTTCAGCGAGATAATTCTATAATCAACCTACATTCATCACAGTAGAATTGCATCAAGATTGTTAAAGCATGAAAAGTTTTGCTCCAATTGTGGGCAACCTATCCAACAACGAGATCGCTTTTGTACCCATTGCGGACATGCTTTAGGTTTACAAAGTGAAAATCAACAGCGAACGTTGTTGACGCAAGCGAGTATAGAGTTTGGTGCGAAAGACCTTTCGGAGAATGACCTTAGCTCCGTGCAAAATATTTTATTGGCAAGTGTCTCTTTTCTATTAACAGTAATTTGCTGCGTGGGTGGCGCGCTACTCGGATACAGTCAATTACCGAACATTTTACCAGGTACGGCCCTTCCGACACCGCACACGGCAATGGTCATCACACCTAGCCTTCTCGCCATACCGAGCGACACGCTCACGTTTACACCGCGCCCCACCCTTAATTTAGCCACAGTAACGCCTGCTCCGCCCACTATCACCCTAACGTTCACGCCGGGACCTTGTATCGAAACTGTGGGGGATGGGGATAATTTGATCAGTATCGTTGCACGTTGTGGGCACCGTGACCTAGATGTAATTGAGCAAGTATTAGAAATCAACAACTTGAGCGACCCCTCTAACATTCAGCTAGGGCAATCCATTGAAGTACCACTCCCTACTGAAACGCCCGATCCAAACGCGACACCTGATGAGACCACCCAAACCAGCGACGATGCAAGCGCAGGCTCAATCCTCATCGCTGAGGGTCTCGGAGAATTACCGACCCGTACTCCCAGCATGACTCCTACGCTCCCCGCTGGCATACAGTGGCATATCATTGATGAAGGCGAGGACATCATTTCAATTGCGTACTTATATGGAGCAGATGTTGAAATATTGTCGCAGTTGAATCCAGAAGTGATGTTCTCACAGTGTGATTTTGGCAAGGCAACAGGGGGAGAGAATTGCATCGTGCAACTCTTTCAAGGACAACGCTTACGAGTGCCCGCACCCACCCCAACAGCGACTATTCCGCCCACTTCGTCGGGAAGTGAAACACCTACCCCCACACCGACGGCGACCTACAATGCCCCCAGTTTGGTTGCGCCTGGAAACAATGTGCTGTTTCAAAGAAGCGATCTGATTACCCTACGTTGGTCGGGAAGCGGAACGTTGGGGGAAAACGAGCTATATCGCGTTTTTGTCAAAGATTTAGAACTCGGCCTTGAAAGAAGTATTGATACCAAAGATACCCTGTTCATCATTCCAGAAGATTGGCAACCTATTGATACGCAACGCCATCGCTTTAGCTGGTATGTTGCTACGATTACCAATAACATCACCACTGACGTATTATATCAGACCGAAACACGACAGTTTCTTTGGGAAAGTATTCCTCCTGCTACGGTTGAAAGTGAATGAGCACCATGAACAAATCTATTATTTTGATTGGTTTAGCGGTCTTGTCGTTGGGATGCAGTGTGGTTTCGCCTGTAATAGTTCCCCCCACGGCGACAGAACTTGTGGCACCCATGCCAACGGCTACCATGACCGTGATGCCGACTGCAAGCCCAACCGCCATTCCCACACAACCGCCCATTTTTCTTCCAACCGACACAGCACTCCCACCCACCCAAACCCCCCTCCCCACAGCAACGCCTGGTCCGTATGAGCATCTCATTCAACCCAACCAAACCTTAATGGAAATTGTGCAATTGTATGGACATCGTGATTTAGCTGTGTTCGATGAAGTCATTCGACTCAATGACAATGTCTACAGTGCGGATCTGTTGCCTGCAGCAGGAACCACAATTTTAATTCCCTACCCTACCCTCACCCCTACTGTTGAGCGAACGGGTGAAGATGGACAAAGTCTTGCAACCACTCCGATTGATGTTCAAGCAAGCGCACTTACGACCCAAGCGCACATTGTACGTGAGGGGGAAACGATGGTTGACATTGCCGAGCAATATCGTACCACCCTAGAAATACTTTCGCAGTTGAATTCTCCGCGCATCCCGTTCTTTGGTTGTAATTTTGAGGTGTTGAGTGGGGGAGCGGATTGTGTCATCAGCCTTCAAATTGGACAAGAAGTATTTGTCCCCGCGCCCACCCCAACCCCCACGCTCTCGCCAACACCGTCTGGATTAGAAACTGCCACCCCCCTCCCCACGCCATTTGCTCCCCATGTGATTGCACCCGTGAAGGGTAGTATCTTGAATACACCCACTGTCGCTTTGCAGTGGAGTCACAGTATAGGGTTGGGTATCAACGAGATCTATCTTGTGCAATTGCAAGACACGACCAACGGCAATACTTCTGCCTCTGTGACGAGAGATACAAGGTTGGTTGTTTCTGGAGATTTCATGGGGGATGGACAATTACACGATATACAGTGGAGCGTGGCAATTGCCCGACGCAATAGCGATGGACGTTACGAAACAATTGGTGCAATTCAAATTAGCACATTCAAGTGGCAGGGATAATTCAACGTCTGCCAACGCGACCAAATTCACGGGCGAGCTGATCGGCATTCATGTGAATGATCGTTGGGCGACCGTGTGGGCACGTGTGAGGGGATACGCAACGCTCTAATTGTCGGATGATTGATTGCATCTCGGTAAGACTTAACACTTGCCCCGCCTTCACTGCAACTTGCTTGCAGATGCGCTTGACGATCCGCTCTTCTAAGGCTTCTTGACCTGGTACTTTGCCATTTTCTAAATCACTAACAATGGTGGCGATAATGGCTTGTGGACTCGTGTGCGAAAGTAACGCCGGAACGGAACGCACCTTAAACATTCCACCCCCAAACGTCTCCAGATCAATACCCAGGCTTTGTAAAGTCAAGCGATGCTCCTCAATTAACTGGGCATCTAGGGGTGCCAATTGTACGACATCGTTCTCCAAAGCCAGCTGAACCCGCATGTTACTGTTGGCGTGCTCCTCCATGAATTGCTCATATAAAATGCGCTCATGTGCAGCATGCTGGTCGATCAGATACATGCCAGAGGGACCTTCCGCGATGATGTAGGACGCACTTATTTGCCCCACCACACGCAACATTGGTAGGCTACGAGGCTTTAGGGGAGGCTCGATTTCACTGAAGATTTCGACAGGATCAACGCCTTGCGGCGGTTGATATAAATCCCGTTGCCTCGCAAATTGTCCGCTTGTTCCATCCGAAAACTCGAGCGAGTTTTGCCTGCTGAATGACTGAGAGGGAAAGGGAGAAGTGGTAGCAAACCGTGTGTTCACGATGGGGGAGGTGTTTTGTAGGATTGCGTGGCGCACGGCGCGTTGAACAGCAGAGAAAACCAAATTAGGATCACTGAAGCGAACTTCTGCTTTGGCGGGATGCACATTCACATCCACAAAAGAGGGATTCACCTCTATACAGAGAATCGCAATTGGAAACCGCCCTTGCATTAAAAAAGTATGATAGGCTTGCACAACAGCAAAAGAAAGTTTTGGATCCTGAACGGCGCGCCCGTTTACAAACAACGTGATGCGCGAGCGGTCTGCGCGACTATAGTCGGGGATGGACGTGTACCCATGAATGCGAGATACATCGCCCCCGTTATTTTTCCACTCCACGTCAACCATCTTTGAGAACTCTTCAACACCCAGTATCGAGACCAACGCATCGGCAAGATTTCCCGTGCCATCGGTGTGAAGTTGTTCGCGCCCATCTTGTGTAAGTTCAAACCGAATATGAGGATACGCCATAGCGTAGTTCATCACAACCGCGGTAATGTGTCGCTTTTCTGTAGCATCGCTCTTGAGGAATTTTAGACGCGCCGGAGTATTAAAAAATAGATTTTCAACCGTGACCGTCGTCCCGTTTGGAGTGCCTACCCGCTGAACCCTCTCAACTTCCCCCCCTTCGGTGACGACTTGCACACCTACCGTCGCATCTTGATGACGCGAGGTCAACACCATGCGACTGACCGCACTGATGCTGGCTAACGCTTCTCCCCTAAATCCCAGAGTGGTAATCGTGTCGAGGTCGTTTATGTGCTGTAGCTTACTGGTGGCATAACGCACCAGAGCCAATTCCACTTCATCGGGTTTGATGCCAATGCCATTGTCACTAACGCGAATTTGGTTCGTTCCAGTGCCAAGAATATCAATGTGAATGCTGGTCGATTGCGCATCTATCGAGTTTTCTAGCAGTTCTTTGACAACAGAAGCAGGGCGTTCGATGACCTCTCCCGCGGCAATTTGTGCGATCACTCGCTCATGTAGGCGTTGAATTGCCACCAAAAATGCCTCCCATCAATCAGATGCTGGGTTCGTGATTCGCTTTGCGAGAGGGAAATGCAGGGAAAAAGTCGAGCCTTTATCAAGCTGGCTTTGCACCTTAACCTGACCACCGTGTTGGCGCATGATGTTTTGCACGATGAATAAGCCTAACCCTGTTCCTTTAATCTTGCGATGTTCTTTGCGCTTCACCCGAACATGACGCTCAAAGATGCGCTTTTGGTCCTCCTCAGAGATACCATATCCCGTATCAACTACGCTCAAAATGAGAAATGATTCATCGTCAGATTGTTTAAGATGAAGATCGATACTGCCCGTCTCTGGGGTATATTTCACGGCGTTATCAATTAGGTTGATGATTGCGCGCTCTAGCATGGTTGAGTCGGCATCGACAACGGGAATAGGAGCGTGAATGTGCAGCTTTGGGATCAGGGATTGTTTTTCCGGGGGGGTGATGTAGCCAGAAACAATGCGATCGACAAGTTCCGAAAGGTCGATTGATTCTTGGTGCATCGAATAAAAACCAGTGCGTAGGTCGAACCTTCCAGCATCCTGCAAGTTATCGATGATATGCGCCATTTGCCCCACACTAGCAAGAATTTTCTTGACCGCATGGACTTGTCGCTCTGTCAGCGGTCCATATGACGGTTGCAGAAGCATATCCGAAAAGCCGCTAATTGTGGTCAACGGAGAACGCAAATCATGGGTGACAATCCGCAAAGATTCGTTTTGAACCTCCAGGGCCTCTTGAAACGGTTTGAACGTATTGAGCTGTAATACAAAGCCTTCCTCATCACCATCGCCTTTCAAGGGATACACACAAAGATGAAATGTACCTTTTTCCTCCAATGAAATGGTATCTTCCCCACCCTCCTTAATATCTTGTGGATTGAACCCAGGGATCACTTCATTCGCCATGAGTTCCGTCAAATTAGGAAAAGCGTCGAACAAATTCTTGAAGGCTGTATTCACCCATAAAATCTTACCGACCCCATCCACTACAGCGATGGCATCTGAAAGTACATTGAGAATAGATAATAAAGAAGACGTTGAGTTGGAAAACTGACTCATATTTCGTTCCACATGATTTAGATTAATTTATTGCACTGGTAGAGTAACTGAACTTGTGTGGATTTGCAATAACGATAAAAACTTGTGACGGTTGCGCGTTCACACCAGGCATATTCGGCAGACGACGGGACGACTTGATTTCCACGCAGTCGCGACAATCGGCTACGCACGATGGTCGTGCTCTATGAAAGGCTAAAATTACGTGGGGCATGCTCAAGGCGCAGGATATATAAGGCGGAGAATCAACACGGGGTAGGATCAACGTTAAACGTCACCCTGCCCCGTCCAACCACCCGCTACCCTAAGCGTGCTAGGGTGCGTTTTTCCCATTCCACCAAAAGGGGAACAGCAATGAAAATGGAAGAATAGGTACCAGAAATTAAGCCAATCAACAACACAGCGATGAACTGTTTGACCGTAACACCACCAAACAGAAGTATGGCGATCATGACAAAGAAAGCATTCAATTGTGTTGCTAATGAACGGTGGATCGTTTCGATCACACTGCGGTTGACGATGGTCTCGTAAGGTTCCCCTAAGTGTTTAGGGATGTTTTCGCGGATGCGGTCGAACATCACGATGGAATCTTGAACGGAAAACCCGACCACGGTAAGGACAGCGGTGAGAAATAAGGCATCCACTTCCCATCCCCAAAAGATGCCAGCGAGGGAAATAACCCCCATCATGATGAGAATGTCATGCAACATGGCTACGATGGCACATACACCATAGCGAATAGCGTTAGGAACGCGACGGAAAGCCAGCACAATAAAACCTGTAACCACAACCGATGCCGTCAATACTGCCCAAAATGCCGAGCGCGTCACCTCCCCACCGATCGTCGGCGAAACCTTCTCCCATTGTGTGCTATTTAAGTCTAAGGGAACATGCTCATTCAAAGCATCAATGATC
>CAIRDJ010000235.1 GCA_903877335.1 uncultured Chloroflexota bacterium
GGCTTTGCCAGCTTGCCCCATGCGTTGGCGCAAGGGTGCATCCTGTAACAACTGGATGAGGACGCGCGGCAACTCGGTTTCAAGTGCCGATTGGGATACCAAGTAACCGCTCTCTCCGTCTAAAATAGCATCCTCCGCCCCACAACCGCGCGTGCCCACCACTGGCAAACCAGCAGCACTGGCTTCGAGGTGCGCCAAACCAAAGCCCTCAAACTTCCAACCCGCGTTTAACGACGGAAGCGCGAACACGTCCGCCACCCCATACCAGCCCAGTAGTTCCTCATCACTGACAAAGCCCGCCAGTTGCACATGTTGGCGCAAGTCTAGCGTATCCAACAGGGCTTGCACCTGTTGGGCGTAGTGAGGTTCGGCGTTGGGATTGCCCACAATCACACACAACACATCGGGGATGTGCTCACGCACTTGGGCGATGGCGTGCAACAAAGAGAGCGTACCCTTGCGCCCCTTGATGCCGGTTGACAGCACAATCGGACGGGCAGGCGCATTGGGCAAAACGGGCAATTGGGCGAAGCGTTCCACATCCACCCCGTTGGGAATGGTCAAGGTGGCAACGTTGGGGGTGTGGCTTTGCACCACTTGCTCGGTGTAGTGGCTGACGCAGATCACGCGCCGAGCGCGATAGAAACTTTGCCGATGTACTTGGGCAATGCCCAACGGGCGACTCACCCCAGCGCGAGCATAACTCCCGTGCGCGGTCAAGACATAGGGGCGCGGTTGCCACAAGCCCAACGGAGCGTAAGGCTCAACCATGATGTGCAGTAAATCCACTTGTGACAGTGCTGTGCGCAAGCGTGGGCTAAATGCCAACAGCTTCCAGAACTGGTGCTTTTCAGCAGGCGAAAGCGTGGGCAAAACCGCTTCGACAGCGAAGGGGAAATCAGTGGAGGAATTGCGAGATGCCCATACCGTTGGTTGCACGCCTTGACGTTGCAATGCCTGCAACAAACTCAAGCTATAGTGTCCCCAACCGTGTTGGTGGGCAAGGTCAGAAGTCAAGAACCCGATGCGCATCATGCCTCCGTTTGGGCGTGAATGGCGGTTAAGATGCGTTCTGCACGGGCACGCCACGTATAATGTGCAAACGCTTCGGCGTGGGCAACCTGCGCCAAGCGATCACGCACCGACGCATCTTGTAAACGGCGCACTGCTTCCGCTAATGCCCCTACATCGGACGGGGGCACAAGAAGCGCGTTTTCTCCATCTCGCACGACATCCGCCCAACTGGGCAAGTCGGTGGCGATCACGGCGCGTCCTGCCGCCATATACTCAAACAATTTCAACGGGGAAGCGTGATAGGCGAAGTGGGGGTTAAACGGGAGAGGCATGACGCATACATCAAACGCGCGTAAATAGAGGGGCACGCGACTGGGCGGAACTTGCCCCATATACAGGAAACGTGCAGCAGGTAGCCCATGTGCGATCCAGTATGCCCGTAGCTCCTCCGCCATGTCATCGGGTCCTCCAACGAGTGCCAGTGTCACCCCCTCCACTTGGAGGAGTGCTTCTAGCAAGGTATCCACTCCTTTGCCCATCTTCATGGTGTGCAACCGACCGACATAGCCCACCACATACGCCGACGCATCCCACCCCACTTGAGCGCGAGCATCCGCCTTAGTGGGTAAATCAGCAAAGCGCGTGGCACGAAAGCCATCATGTGCCACCAAGCTATGCTCGGTGAGATAAGCATAAGCAGGAGCATCCGCCCCTAACAACGCCAACAAGTCGGCGCGTAAAGGGGGGGTGGTGGCGATGAGCGTTCCCACGCGCCCCAACACCCAACGCTGTAAGGCGCGACTGATGCCACTTTGCGCCAGTTGATGTGCCTCATACGCCAGTTGCGAGCGCGGTTTAATCAAGCTCAATAATGCCAACAAGCGAACATCACGACTGTAGAAAATATCCGCCGTTGTCCACCAACACGCGAAGAAGGCAACCAACGCAAACGTGAGCATCTGTAGCGCAAAGATGAACTTTGCCACCCCATCCGAGCGATCAGGCACAATCGGGAGCAAGTCTAACGTGAATAAACGTCGCAAGCGGAAGTTGGCTTGTACACCATAATATTCATACACATCATCAACTGACCGCATGGTGGGGGTGTTAAAACGATTTGCCACCCATAATTCAGTTTGGATGCCACATTGTGCAAAGGCTTCGCAGTTCTGCACGATTTGTAGCCCGTGTGCCTTCTCGGTTGGCAAGCGCACATTGGCGAGATAGATCAAGCGGGTCATGTTGGGTTCTAGCGTTCAGCGAACAACGCTTCTATCTTAAGCGTAATCCGCTGAATATCAACCTTAGCGCGGATCACGCAAAAAGCCGAACACCACATAGCCCGTGAATTCATCTTGCACGCCATGCTCGCGCGAGGTGAACACGCCGTGATTGATGCGCTTCATGCGCTTTTTGAGCGTGTTCCATTGCGACTTGGTGGGGGATGCTGCGGAGGGGGCTTCATCACGCTGAAAGTAGTTGAGGGTGAAAATTGCGCGGTAGAGTTGGTCTTCTCGTTCCTCTACCGCGACGAAGTGGTCCGCAAAAATTTGTTGCAGGTAACGCTCAACGTATGGGGTTGGTGGTTTGGAAAGGGAGGGTAGGTTCTGCAATATCGGTAGCCTTCAGTCCATGAATGAGGAGATTGTGTAACGCAGGCTCTAGTGTAGCAAACTTGAATTTGTAGCCAATATCCTGTAATCCGTTGGGAATGACGCGCTGGCTATCCAGAAGCATTGTGGAAATCTCCCCTAGTGACAGGGTGAGTGCCCACTTGGGAACGGGAATCACCATCGGACGACCGACCACCCGCCCAATTGCCCCCATGAAAGATTGGTTGCGGACGGGGTTGGGAGCAACGAGGTTATAAGCACCTTCCGCTTGTGGATAGCTCATCAAGTAGACGATGCTGTGAATCATATCCGCGTGGTGAATCCACGGAATCCACTGCGTGCCGTCTCCAAATTGTCGCCCCAAGAACTTGGCGGCTTCGATGAAAGCCGGAAACGCGCCCCCACAGGTGTCCAACATGATCCCCATGCGTAAGTAAATGGTGCGGACGTTGGCATCTTGTGCGGCATTCTCCCAGTCCACGCACACCTGTGCCCGCCAATCGGTGGCGGGTGGCGTGGCAGTGGTGACGATCGCTTCCCCCGTGTTTCCATAGTATCCCACTGCGGAGGATTGAATCAGCAGGCTAGGGAGATGGGGGGCGCGGTGAATGGCTTCGACAATGGCGCGGGTGGAATCAATCCGACTACTGCGCACAAGGTTTTGATGCTCCATCGTCCAACGCGAGGTAGACCCCAAGTTGTGCCCAGCAAGGTTGATGATGGTCGTATCGGAACGGTCAAGCAGGTGTCCCCAACCCTGGCTAGTTTTGCCGTCCCAATACATCACTTGGGTATCTTCTGGCAGAAGATGCCGTTTTTGTTGTGGCGTTCTTGAAAGGACGATGACCTCATAGCCATCATGGGATAATCTTTGGGCAAGGCGGCGACCAATCAAGCCAGAACCGCCAGCTAGTAAAACGCGCATACAGAATGCCCTTTTTCTTGAACTAACAATAAGACGTTGATTGCAGTAGTTTATCAATAGAAATGTTTGGATTGGTGAAGATTATCTTGGTAATTCCTTAGTAAATACGATCTATAAAAGCGACCCAGAGCCGTCTTTCTACATCAACCCTTGACCTAGGTCTGTCAACTCGTCCATAAATATGTCAAGGCAAAGCATTCAAAGACAATCAGAGTGATGATGACCATGCGTCGGACGTTTCCCCCTTATGTGCTGGCGATCCTGCTTGTGCTCGTGATGGCAGGGCACATACCCTTTTTAGATCAAATGCTTGATTTAACGACGGATGAAGTGTGGTCAGCGACACAGGCAAATGGAACATGGCAAGAAGTTTATCAGTGGACACCCTATGATTGGGCGGTTGGTTACTATCTGATCCTGAGCGGTTGGGAACGTTTGGTGGGGTTGCATCCCATCATGCTACGCACGCTTTCGCTGTTGGTGTACGCGCTCGGCTTGAGTGCTTTCTACCGTGCCATCCAACGCCTGCACACCCCCGCCACTGCCGTCTTGGCGGTTTTGGTGTATGGCTCGCTGGGGTGGGGAGTGTTTGCCAGTTTGCTCTTGCGTGGGCACAGCTTCACCCTCGCGCTTGCCCCCATCCCGTTTTGGTTAACCTTGCGCCACCTTGAACGCCCATCTTGGAAGCGTGGCTTGCTATTGGCGATGAGTCTGGCGGGGTTGGTCTACATCCATTCCACTGTGGTGA
>CAIRDJ010000236.1 GCA_903877335.1 uncultured Chloroflexota bacterium
GTGGCAAAATCACGGGGTTATGGGCGCACTATGCCCGTCAGGCAGGAAACTTGCTACAATGAAGGAGACATCTAAGATAGCACGTTTTGAACATAAAAGAGGATTCCTATGCGTCGCTTGTTCCTTGAACTTTTGATCGTTATGATGTGTCTGACCTTTGGCACAGTCGCGTTCGCACAAACAACGGACATCCGCTACGGGTCATATACTGCTGGCTCATTGGATGCCAGCCGCGCCCAGCAACTGTATAGCTTCGCCGGCACGCAAGGCGACCTCATCAGCGCAGAGGTAATTGCGCTTTCGGGTGGGTTAGACCCACGCATTTCGCTCTTGAACGCCAGTAACGCCCCCCTCGCCGTCAACCAAAATGATCCGTTTCAAGTTGGCTCACGCGATGCCCGCCTGACGTATCGCCTGCCAACCACTGCGAATTATCTCATCTTTGTGGAAGCACAAGCCGCCTCCGCCGGTCAATTCCTGCTCCGTTTAGAACAAGTCCTCACCGCTGGGATTGTCCCCCTGTCGGCGGGCATCCCCCTACAAATTGCGCTGTCATCCGCCACCCCCACCCAACTATTCAGTGTGGATTCGCTCAATGGGGATCGGATCACCGTGACGACGAACACGGTTGGGTTGGGTTATGTGGCAAACGTCCGCAACGCCAACGGCGAAACGCTCGGGGTGATAAACGGGGCAACGTTCCCCAGTTTTGAAATCGCCCTCCCTACCAGCAGCGGTAGCTATGAAGTCGAGGTCTCATTGAGCGACCTTGCCTCCCAAGGAGGAGTCACGCTGTTGTTTGGCGTGGGAGGAGCGAGTTCCACTGCAACCAATTCCACCAGCGCCACAACCGCGCCTGATGCCCAAACCACGCCCGCCGATGGCGACACACCGACAGAGGGCACACCTGAAGCCAGCTCCGATGGTGGCTCTGCCTTGAACTTGCCCGCCAATCGGTGCGTTGCCGTGCCCCTTGGGGGAGGGGTGAACATCCGCAAAACACCCGATGTGAATGGCGAGCTAGTCGGTTCGATCTTGCCCAACGAATATCGTTTCGTCGAAGGGACAAACAGAACATGGTACAAGCTGGCAGGGGAAGCGTGGATCTCGTCTGGGGTGGTCAAGCTCGAAGGTCCGTGTAACCTCTTGCCTGTGATTACCACCACCAAATGAGCCAACCGCGCCTGCTGTTCGTCAGCAGTTATTCCGAGCTAGGGGGGGGCGAAACCGCCACCCTCGCCCTAGCACAACACCTGACCGCCTTTGAGCCGTTGTTGCTTGTCCCCCGTGAGGGCGCGTTTGCCCAACGGTGGCGCACACATGGCTTCCATGCCGAAACGTGGGCATGGCGCGGGGTGAGCACGTGGTTTGTGCCCAACCTGTGGGAACGCCTCCCGTTGCATCAGCACGTGCTGGATCTCATTCGCGCCCAGCGGATTGAGTGCATCCACAGCGACTACCACAGTTTGCCCATGGTGGCGCGGGCGGCGCGGTTAGCAGGCATCCCCGTCTTCTGGACGTGCATGGGATGGTGGTTCAAACCTCGCGCATGGCAACGCGACTTCTTCCGTAGTTTTGCGCTCACGTTTGCCCATTCGCACGCGATCAAGGAGGGCTTCTTGGGGAATCCGCCGTTCATGCCCCCAGAGCGGGTACAAGTGTTGTATCCGGGCGTGGATGCCACGCGCTTTCATCCCCAAGTAGACCGCCTCACCATCCGCCAGCAGATCGGGCTAGATGCCACCACCCCACTCGTCGGCATGGTGGCACGCTTCCAAAGCGTCAAGGGGCATGATCTGTTCTTGCCTATCGCCCGTGCGGTGCTTGACGAACACCCCCACGCGCACTTTGTGCTGGCAGGGGAAAATACCCAAACCGCGCACGATTCCGCCTATAAGCGTGGCATCCTGCAACAGATCGAACAAGACCCCCGTTTACGAACGCGCGTGCATGTCTTGGGGCATCGGGATGATGTCGAGCGTGTGATCGGCGCGTGTGAAGTGGTGGTGTGCCCGTCACGCTTTGAGAGTTTCGGCATGGTCAATGTCGAGGCGATGGCGTGTGGCAAGCCGATCGTCAGCACCCATCACGGCGCACCGCGTGAAGTGGTGGTGGAAGGGCAAACGGGTTACTTGGTCTCCCCGTTTGAAACCGCACGCTTTGCCGGGCGTGTTTCCACATTGCTGGCGGACGCAGACTTACGCGCACAGATGGGATACAACGGGCGCGGGCGCGTGCTACAGCACTTTGAGGCACAGGCGGTTGCCCGTCAATTTGAGACGCAACTGCGGGCATGAAGTGGTCATTAGGGTGGTTAACTCCGCAATAAAAAGTTGTGTAAAATGAAGGCATTCAACAAAGTAAGGAGTTTGTTCATGAAAAAAATGTTTTTCTTCTGGAGTTTGCTGGTGCTGGTGAGCGGGTTGTTCGCCAGCGTGAGCGCACAAACCGATGACTTCCCCTTTGAGATGGTCAACTATACCTTAGAGAACGGGCTAGAAGTCACGATTGTACAAGACAGCACCGCGCCGGTGGTGGCGGTCAATGTGTGGTATCGTGTGGGCGGGGCAAACGACCCCGACGGGCGCAGTGGCTTTGCGCACTTGTTTGAACACATGATGTTCCAAGGCACGGCAAATTTGGACAAGGAACAATTCCTGCGCATCATTGAGGACGCAGGGGGAGAGTTGAACGCTTACACCTCCACCGACCAAACCGTCTATTATGAAACCGTCCCCGCCCATCAACTGCCCCTCGCGCTGTGGCTAGAGGCGGATCGCATGGCATCGTTGGCGGTGACGCAAACCAACCTAGACAATCAACGCGCGGTGGTCATTCAAGAGTTTCAACAGTCCTACGGGAACTCCCCCTATGGCGAGGCGTTGCTCGAGTTGTTCACCCTGCCCTTCACCTATTCCCCCTATCAAACTGCCCCCATCGGCAGCGTGGAAGATTTGAACATGGCAACGGTGGAAGAAATTACCGCCTTCCATGAAACTTACTATGTCCCCAATAACGCTTCTTTAGCGGTGGTGGGTGATCTTGATCTGGAGCAAACGCGCGAGTTGATCGATCAATTCTTCGCGCCCATCCCACGCGGTGAAGAACCTCCCGCCCTGCCCGAATTTGTTCCCCAACCCCAAGCGGAAGCAGAGATCATCACCGTCAAGGATGACCTCATCAATATTCCCGCCGTCTTGATCGGCTATGAAACCATCCCCTATGCCCATCCCGACTACCCCGCCTTGAGCCTTGCAACCTACATCTTAAGCGTGGGGGACTCAAGCCGTATGGCACGCGAGATGGTGGATACAGGCGTTGCGTTGGTGGCGGATACAGTCGTCTTGGATAACTTGGGTCCCAGCTTGTTCGGCGTGTTGCTCCTCCCCAACTTCAATACCACCGTAGAAGCGGTTGAAAGTGCGTATGATGAGCAAGTGGCACGCATGATCGCGGAGGGCGTGAGCGAGGATGAATTGGCGAAGGCGGTCAATCAGATTCGCAGTGGAGAAATTTTTGCCCTAGAGAGCGTGTTCGCCCTGGCAGAAAGCGTGCAATCCGCCAACTTCTACTATGATAATCCCAACGATGTTTTCGCCAGCATTGACCGTTTTGAGCAAGTCACCTCTGCCGACATTCAGCGCGTGCTGGCGCAATACCTTGCCCCCGAAGCGCGACATATCATTTATGTCGAACCAAGCCAAGAAGCAGGCGCAACCTACCCTGACCCGTTTGTCGGGGCAACTGGCAACCCCAGCGATGATGAATTTGAGGTGGACTTTGCGCTGTCCTACACCGAAGCCCCCACCCCCTTAGACATCAAAGCGTTCAACCTGCCACAAATCACCCAAGCCACGCTAGACAACGGCTTGCAAGTGGTGGTGATTGAGCATGATGACATCCCTGTTATCAGCTTGGATATGGTGATGAAGGGTGGCAGTACCCTCGTCGATGCCGATTTAGCAGGCATCGTGGGCATGACGGGCGGACTGTTGACGCGCGGAACAGAAACGCGCACCGCACAAGAACTGGCAGCTGAGATTGAGCAGGTAGGCGGGAACATTGGTGCTTCCGCCAGCGACGATTACGTCACCGCCGGCATCTTCGCCCTAACCGAACATACCGATTTAGCATTTGAGCTATTGAGCGATGTGGTGTTGCACGCCACCTTCCCACAAGATGAAATTGATCTCCAGCGCGATCAGATCCGTACTGCGCTTGAAGCAGAATTGAAAGACCCCGAAGCGCAAGTGTCTCGCCTGTTCAGTCAAAAAGTCTACCGTGACCATCCTTATGGGCAACAAGCCACCTTTGAGACGGTGGATGCCATCACCCGTGACGACATCGTGACGTTCTATGACGCGGTGCGCCACCCCGAAAACGCGCTCTTGGTGGTAGCGGGCGATGTGCGCTTTGATGAGATCATGCCGTTGGTTGAAAGCGCGTTCGGCGGTTGGGTCGAAACGGACACGCCACCCGTGATTGAATACCCTGAGTTGGAGCCGGTCACAGGAGAGGACACCATCTACTTGGTCAATGTTCCCGGTGCCACCCAAGCCCAACTACGCATCGGGAACTTGGGGCTTTTCGGGACGGATCCACAGCGCTATCAGGTGAGCGTGATGAATTCGATTTTGGGGAGTGGCTTCCCGTCGCGCTTGATGCAAAACCTGCGCGAGGACAAAGGCTACACCTATGGAATCGGAAGCGGATTCACCTACCCCTCCAACCGCGGCACCTTCCGCATTTCAACCTCCGTCAA
>CAIRDJ010000237.1 GCA_903877335.1 uncultured Chloroflexota bacterium
GTGATTTTTCCACAGCAGACGGCGTGGTTTATTGTGTGGAGGATGAGGCACAAGCACAAATGCTGTTCACGCGGTGGGTGGGGGCATAACGCAAAAAGGCGCAGGAAATCCTGCGCCACGTGTGTTCAGGGGGTGGTTTGGTTAGGCGGTTCGTTTATGCGACTTCTTTTCCGACTCCACAACCTTACCCCGACTCCACGGCGTACCGATCCAGTTCAGTAGGAAGTAGTCTGCGCCGATGAACCCGGCGATCTTCCATGCGAACATCAAGCCGATAGCGATGATGAACAGGATGGGGTTGGTGCTGGCACTCCCTGCCAACATGAAGCTGAAGTTCATCAACCCACCGAAGAAGGCGGCAATCCCCACGAACGCCCCGACAATCAAGCCGATCCCCACGAGGACTTCACCGTAGGTGATCAGTTTAGCAAACCATGTCCATGACTCGGTATCAATCAAGAATTGCAAGAAGCCACGATACCAATCAAAACTAATGGCGGGTCGCCCTTGTTCGGGGATGGCAACCGCGCGTTCCCAATACGCCTTGAGCGCACTACCGTCACCCGTCCAACCCACATCACCGACTTTGTGTAACCCGGCTTGTAGCCATTCCCAACCTATCCACACCCGCGCGATCAACCACAAGACTGAAAAGCGGACATCGTTGAACAACGCCTTGATGAAGGCAGGGTCTTCAATCACCCGATGTTGTTGGCGATTCAATGAATTTAGCATGATTTTGTTTCCTCCGTATAAGTTTTTCTCATTGCTACGATGGTTTAAAGATACCCCCATCATTCATTTCGCTCTAATGTCATTTGTATGACATTGAACCTGTGGTTTGTCATGCCTGTGTTCATGGGGTTTTTCCGTAAGAGTCACCCCGACAATACGTCAGTTGGCATGTACCTAGATACCCAATAATGAAAGAGTTTGAGAGATGAACCCCCAAAAGTATGATGCTATTTTAATCGGAACGGGTCAGGCAGCTGGCACCTTGATTGCAGGATTGCTCCAGAAGGACTGGAAGATCGCCATTGTGGAGGGCGCAAAGATCGGCGGAACATGCGTGAATGACGGATGTTCTCCCACCAAAACGCTGGTGGCAAGTGCGCGTGCCGCCCATGTGGCACGGCGTGGGGCAGATTTTGGGGTGAACATTGACCACTTCAGCATCGACTTCGCTAAGGTGATGGAGCGCGTCAATCACATTCGCACCAGTTTCAGCGGTGGCTTAGAAGGTTGGTTCAGCACCAACCCCAACATCACCCTGTACCGCCACTTCGCCCAGTTTGAATCGACTACGGTGGTGCGCGTGGGGGATGAGTTGATCGAGTCGGAACGGATTTATCTCAATGTGGGGGCGCGCCCGTTTGTGCCAACCGTCACAGGCTTGGATCAGGTCGAATGGTTGGACAATCGCAAATTGCTTGATTTAACCGAACTACCCCAGCACCTGCTCATCATTGGGGGAAGCTACATCGGGATTGAGTTCGCCCAAGCCTATCGTCGCTTAGGAAGCGCCGTTACCATCATCGAGCGCGCGCCACAAATCATGTTCCGTGAAGATGCCGACATTGCCCAGATCGCCCGTGATGTGTTGCAAGGAGAAGGCATCCGCGTGGTGTGTGAGGCGGAGTTATTACACGTGGCGCGTGGCACAACCGCCGCCGTGAGCGCGACCTTCAAGCACGGGGAGACCGAAGAAACCGTAGAAGCCTCGCACCTCTTATTTGCCATCGGGCGCGTGCCCAATTCCGACACGCTCAACTTGAGCGCAGCAGGCATCCAAACCAATGAGCGCGGGTTCATCGTCACCGACGATCACCTGTTGACCACCAACCCCCATGTGTGGGCTTTGGGGGATGTCAACGGGAAGGGTGCCTTCACCCATACCGCCGTCAACGATGCTGAGATCGTGCTGGATAACCTTGACGGGGGCACGCGCAAAGTCTCTGACCGCATCGTGACTTACGCCATGTATATGGATCCGCCGTTGGGGCGCGTGGGCATGAGCGAGAAGGACGCGCGTCAGTCGGGGCGGGCGGTCTTGATGGCAACCAAGAAGATGTCCAGCATCTCGCGCGCGGTGGAAAAAGACGAAACGCACGGTCTGGTGAAGTTAATCGTGGATGCCGAAACGGATGCGTTCTTAGGCGCGACCATCTTGGGCATTGAAGGGGACGAACTCATCAACCTATTCACCCCGTTGATGATGGCAGGGGTGACATGGAAGCAGTTCCGCCGTACCGTCCTCACGCATCCCACCGTTGCCGAGTTGATGCCATGGACGTTGGATAATCTGCGCCCGTTGGAATAAGCAGGAGGGGTCTCCCATCACAAGAGACCCCCGCAGACTCTAGCCAAGTTTTTCGCTCAAGGTGCGCACGATCTGTTCCATGTGGTTGAGGTCGTGCCAGCTAATCAGCATGAGTTGATCCAACAGGGTGAAGCGTCCCCGTCGTGGGTGATTGCCGGCGCGTTCCCAACCCGCTTCGGGAACGTCCGCCAAATAGGTAAAGAACGCCTCACGGTTCTTCACCCAATCCGCATAGACTTCCCACACCGCTTGTTGGTTGTAGGCGTGTTCTTCCGCCATGCTATCGGGCGAGGTGAAGGGCAAGTCAGGGAAGTCTTGCTCCATCGTCAGCTTCGCCCGTACCAAGAAGATCGCTTCGTAGTCGCGCAGGTGGCACAGCGTTTCCAACGCCGTCCAACCCGTGCCACCGTCGCGGTAGCGCGTGAGGGCGGCGGGATCGGTTTGCTCTAGCAAGTAGCGATAGCTGATTTGTGAATGACGCAGTATGCTAATTTGCCAGTCACGAATAACGCTAATCGGTTGCATGATTCGCGCTCCTATTCAAAAACGAGCGTTGCATCGGTGCTCGCATCAAGGTTACGCTGATCCAACAGGGTATTGCCCGTGCAATCCTCTAGGAGAATATCATAGATGCCTGCTGGCTTTTGCCATGTGAACGTATTGTTCGGCGCGATGACATTCGCAGCTCCCAACTGGTCATCTCCCCACGATTGGTTTTCTGGCAGCGAGATGTAGACGAAACAAATATTCTCGGTGGATTTGTTCTTGATGGTCAAGTCAATGAGCGCGGTAGATTGCCCATCGGGTGACAAACCGGACGGATCAATGTAGGTTTCGTCCCCGGTGAAGTGCAAGACAGTCTCCGCAGTGACCTCGATATTGTAGATTTCATCGAGGTTGTTCTGGTCACAATCGCGCAAGAGCAGGTCATAACTTCCCAACGAGACCGACAGATTGAAATATTCGCCGCTGGGCAAAATGTTACCCGAACCGAGTTGGTCATCTCCCCAGTTGCTGGCACTAGAGGGAGAAACATACAGGTAGCACACGCTGACGCTGGAATCATTGTAGACGTAAAGGCTACCAGACGCTCCCCCGTCCATCGATTGCACGCTGTTGGGGTCTGCTGGGTTCAAGCTGGATTCCGTTTCGAGGGAGTGCAAAGCTGCGTTGATGGGCATCACCCCGCCCAGTTTACCGCTGGTTTCTTCTTCAGAGACCACCCAAGTTGGAATCCCCAAGTAATGTCCTTCGGCATCCACCGTTAAGCCACCACTGTTACCAGCAGAGATTTCGCCATCCGTCCAGTACCACACCGGCAGGCGGGCATCCCCAACATCCCCGTTTTGAATGGTCACAATGTCGCCAGTGGTCGTCACCATGTAGCCATCGCCAATGCCCGGATACCCAAAAATGCGCACCGTTTCGCCGATGGTGGCGGTATTTTCTACAGCAGGCAGATAGGGTAAGCTCAGGTTATTAGCATTGATGGGGTTGCCGTTCGCGTCGCGGTCAATTTGTAAGACGGCAAAATCAAGACTGGGGGAAATATATTCGGCACTAGCGTAATAACTTAAGACGGGTAACTCACTGATGTTTTGTAATAAGTAAATGGCAAAATCGCTTGCCCCTTCAATAACATGATAATTGGTGTAGATGCGCCCCGTCGGGGTGACAAGCGTCCCAGAGCCAGAAGCCAAAGCATAGCCATCGGCATCAATTGCCTCAATATAGGGAACAGCTTGCGCCATCGTTTCAATTCCTGCCCCTGTGACATCTTGGGCAAACACTGGAATAGCTGTAACAGAAAACAATAAACCAACCAAAATCAACACCCAGCGCTTCACGTCGAGGTTCTCCATCCTTGTGAAATCAATAATCCGATATAAGCATACCGCAAAAAAGTGCTTTGGGCTAAATAAAGTTGCACTTTTGAATCGTTTTATGAGCAGGTTACACCTTAAAATGAGCCGACGCCCAGCAAGAGCGTCAACACCGCCACCGTGACGGCATCCCGTAGCCATGTAAGCGCGACGTTGGCATGACTAGAGGGCTTGAGAGTCGTTTCCGATTTGCGCCAGCTCGTGCCACGTGGCAACCAACGATAGATCGCCCGTGCGCTCATTCCCACTACCACCAGCACCCCCGCCCCCAATCCGTAGAAATACCACAACGGCAACCCCAAAAGCATCACCGCCACAAACGCCCCCCATGACAAGCGACGCTGGTTGACCGCGCTAACAAGGGTTGCCCCCACTACCGACGCGCCCATCACCCCCACCACCTGAAGCCATGTCCACCAATCCGTCACGCGCCCGTCTGTGGCTAAGTCGGTCATCAACGAGAAGACGGTGTTCCACACAAAGACAATCATCAACAGGCGCATCCCCACGCTGAAGCGTTGAATCCCGCGCGGCACGATATGTCGCTCGACAGGGCGAGGGGTCATGTTTAGCCCGTAGATGATCTTCCCCTTTTGAGGATGACGCAACAGAATACCGATTGCATTCAGTTGCTCTAGCGCGTGTTGACGAAAATCGATGTATTGGTACGCGGTCAAGCGGGTGAACTGTGCCGGGACTTTCACACCGCTTGCTAGAACAGCGATGATTTGCTGGGGATATTGCCCCAACAGGCGCACCACAAGCTGTTCTGGGGTGGTGTTGGAAAGAATAACAATGTGGCGCTGGGCGCGCGCTTCTTCCACTGCTAAATGCCCCTGTTGCTCTAAGGCTCGCCGCACATCTTGCGCGATGCGCTGGTCTGCAGAGCTGGCATGCACCACGAACGAATCACGACGCGGTTCATCCAAGCGATCCAACTGGCTACCTAAATTTGCCAATGTGGGTAGCTTTTGCAACCCGAAACGTTTGCGCATCCATTGAGGTGCTTGCCCCGTAGGTAGCCAACGGTAGGCACTTTCCGTGCGAAAGTACACAAACCCCGCCAACGCCACCAACAGCACCTGTAACCACACATCCGCTTCAACCACCAAGCCACCATAAATGTTGATCGAAGCAAGCGCAAACAGCAACATCATCCAGTATTGGTTGAAGGTGTAGTTGCGCCTCAAGACGGCGATCAACTGCGAGAGGAAGAAGTAAATCGTCAAGCCACTGATGGCGAGGATGGCTAATTCAGTGGTTCCCAACCGATTGATTTGTAGATAATAGGGAACTTCGGTGAACACGCGCACACTCTGCAGGACGGTCACGATGAGCGGGGCGATCATCAAGGTGATGCCAGAGGGATGGCGCAGGGGCAATCCCCATAATTTGCGCTTAGGGACGCTTTGGCGGGGGGGAACTTGCCCCTGCAACGCCCGTAATAAGCGCGTCACCGTGCCGTCAAAATCAACGCGCATATCCAGAATGGTGACGGAAGCGTGTTCTAGTTCGTCGGGGAGGGCGCAAGATTCCAGCATGACCACCATTAACGGTTTGCCCTTGTTCAGAACGGTGCGCCATTCGGTTTCAACAAACGGCGAGCCAATCGCGCTGGAGGAGGCGAGGAAGATCAAGCCTTGCGCCTGCTCTAAGCCCTCGTCAATCTTGTAGCGCCAATCATCCCCAGCGTTGATTTGCTGTATATCCAACCAAATCGGAATGCCCCGCGCCTGTAAGCGCAATGCCAACGCTTCCGCCATGTATAACTGCTCGCGCGAGTAACTGATGAAGAAATGGGCGGGCATGCTTGAACGTTCCTAACACAATTTGCGACCAGAATGACTGTATTATGGCGCAAGATGTGTGTTTTTGGGGGATGAACTTGGCAGCAGACTAGGGGCGTGCGTCTAACATTTGACGCAAGAACTGCTCCACTTCGCGCATCGAATCCTCCCAAGTGGGATGCTGTTCAAAGCGTTCACGGCTAACATGGCGCATGCTTGCCAAGCGAAGTGGCTCATCAAGCCAGATCTGCAGATGTTCCACCAGCGCGGCAACATCCTCCGCCATAATCAGAAAGCCGTTGATCCCGTGCGTGATGATCTCATGCGCTGCGCCCCCGTGCGTTGCCAACACCGCCAACCCAAACGCCATCCCCTCCATGTAGACAATGCCGAAGCCCTCATATTGCGAGGGCACCACCAGCGCGTGAGACTCGCTCAAGCGCGTGGCAAGGGCTTCGTCGCTCAGTCTCCCCCAAAAACGCACGCGCCCATCGGCACGCGCCCTCAAGGCGGTGGCATAGTCTGCCTCAACATCCAACGCGCCCACCACATCCAGTTGCAGGGGGGCATCTGGCAGGCGTTGCAGGGCGTCTAAAAGCGTGTGAAGCCCTTTACGACGGGTGACATTCCCGACGAAGATCAGGCGCAATACGTCATCACGGACGGGCTTGGGGGGATGCCCCACAAAGCGACTGCCACTGGGGTAAGCAACAATCGAGGGCTTGTGATTAGGTGCCAGCGTGTGCACGGTTTGGCGTGTGGTCTCACTGTTGAAGATGAAGCCATCCACCGAGCGCAGGTAAGCGCGTTCCACCTCACGGTAAACCGTCCGTAAGGCGCGGGGATGATGTTCACTGGCGCGGAGGTGATGCACAATCGAAATGATAGGGTAGCGCACGCGCCCCCGCAGTTGCACGTTGATGCCAAACAACGACGGGTGATTCAGTTCATCCTGCAGCAAAATATCCCAGTCACCTGTCAACAAGCGGTGGCGCAAGGCGCGGTCAAAGTTATCACGCAGGTGAGCGCGGTAGGTGCGCCAAGGAAGCGCGATAATCTCCACCGCGTGCCCCGCCCGCTGTAGGGTTGCCACCAGTTGACGATCAT
Source organism: uncultured Chloroflexota bacterium (assembly GCA_903877335.1). Taxonomy (GTDB): domain Bacteria; phylum Chloroflexota; class Anaerolineae; order Aggregatilineales; family Phototrophicaceae; genus CAIRDJ01. The sequence continues at coordinate 7,098 of CAIRDJ010000237.1, forward strand.
ACAGATAACCTCCGCTGACCGTCTCCAGCGAGCTATAGATGATGAGTCCGATCTTCATGCGCGTAAGGTGTAGGATGCCCACGCAATATCGTTTTCCCACACCGTGACCACGTATGTGTGGATGTTAGGGAACGCGATTTCCTGTGCCAACGACACGCACAAGATGCGGGCGAAGTGTTCAATGCTGGGGTTTAATCCATCGAAAGCAGGCAAATCGTTCAAGGTGTGGTCTTTGTAGAAGGCGACCATCGCGTTCATCTCTTCATCCACTTTGACAATATCGACCAAGTATCCGTGCTGATCCAGCGCATCCCCTTGCAGTTGAAGCTCCACCACATAGTGGTGAGAGTGCCATTGGTTTTCTGCACCCCAGTCCCCACCGATCAAAAAATGTTGTGCCACAAAATCGCGCTTAACCGCTAACGCATACATCGTTCACCTGCTTTCATAGAAAAATGAGTTATTCACCAATGCGTATGATCTCTTTAACCAGCAAGACCGCCGTCTTGACCCCAGCTCGTGCATACCGTTCAACACGATCCTTGACCATTCCCACCGGAAAACCAGGTCCGATTAGCTCTTTGACGACGGGCTTATTATACTCCAAAGAGAGCGCATCAAGACGATCTATGGTTCCATTGGCAATGGTTTCATACCAGTCCGTGATCTCCTCAGTGGGAGAACCACCCGCCTTGGTTTTGTGGGGCACGGGCAAGATCACCCCCAACGCCACCACTGCATCGACATCCGCCCGTTGTAGCAACTTCTTAACAGGCAGGGGCATGTCAAAACACCCCGGCACTTGTGACACGATGGACACCACCGCGCCCAATTGTTGTGCCTCGTCATGCGCGGCATCTAACATGGTTTGAAAGCCGGGATAGTAATTGGAGATGATGAACGCGAGGCGTATTGGAGAATCGGTCATGACTTGTGAATCCTGTGTGGGGAAAAATAAACGTGAAGGAGCATAGCCAGAGAGCATTAACCATTCCTAAACATTCTAGCAATGTTTCGTAACTTAATCCACCAGCTCAATGCCCGCCTCGCTCAATTTTTCCTGGATGAAGGCGGTCAAGTGGGGGCGCATCAGTGCACCTTTGCCAAAGCGTGCTTTAGCCACAATGTGCAACTTGGCGGACGTTCCCACGTCTGTGTCGGCGGTGATAATCCACGGTTCAATCAAAAACTTGAGTTGCGACATGGCTTCTTCGGTTAGGGTTTCCAATTGCTTGAGCGCAGGTTTGACATCCGAAGAGGCGATGTGAATGGTCAAGCGCACAGGGGTGAATCGCCCACGACTGAAGTTCCGTATGACGCGGATGTCACCGTTGGGGATGATGAACAGCTCCCCATCCATCCCGCGCAAATGTGTCACCCGTAACTTGATGTCCTCGACCACGCCTTCCACCTCCATCAAGACCACCTTTTCGCCAATGCTATAGTTGTCCTCAAAGATCAAGGTGATGCCGGTCACATAGTCAGAGAGGAACGGGCGCACCCCAAAGCCCACTCCCGCCCCAAACAACCCCACCACCACCCACATCACATTGCTGCCGGAGGTGAACCGCCCAATGATGACCATGATGGCGACCATGAAGGCGATGATGCTGATGGTTGCGGCGACCAGTTGGACGATCGTCTGACGACGCGGTTCCCAATCGCTAGTGGGGGTACGTGGGTTTTTGCGAATGACCCACTGTGCCACACGACGCGCCATCAAATGTATGGCAAACGCCACCCCCAATGCGATTGCTATCGGAATGAAATACCACGATACATAACTGGGAATTGGATTCTCGAACATGGTGCCTCACGTGTTTATGGTGGTAACTGCTGTTTAGCATTCATCCTGATGATAGAGTGTCATCAGTATAAACCATCTTAGAGCAAGATTGTAAGAAACTGTGATTGGAACGTTTCGTGGCACCCCCAAGCAAGATCAGCAAGCATGCCCGTGTGCGCAAAGGGGCGGCGGCGTGCGCAACTGATTATTGCCCATTCAGGGAGTTGGCACGCGGCGACGGAATGGGCAAGTTGTAGAATTTTCCTGCACATTTCTGCGCGGCAGTGCATTAAAATGACCTATCTAAGATGATCTATTACAAGGATACCCATTCATGACGCTCGCATTTGAACAAATCGGCAGACTCGCCCATCCCGATGATAACGTCGCCATTGCCACTCAAACCCTCCCCAGCGGTTCAACCATCCAGTTTGATGACCACGCTTTTTCGCTCTCGCATACCGTCTTGATGGGGCATCGCTTCGCCGTGCGCCCGATCCCAACAGGGGAGGCGTTGCGCTCGTGGGGGCAACGCTTCGGCATTGCCATCCGTGCGATCGCGTCGGGCGATTACGTGTGTAACCATGAAGTCTTGACCGAGCTACAACGGCGCAAATTGGCTTTTGCGCTCCCAGAACAACCCAACTTTGTGAGCCAGCTTGAACCCTACCATTTTGATCCTGCCACGTTCACCCCTGCCCAACCCCTCCCACGCCATGAAGCGGATGTGCGCTTCTTAGGGTTTCGGCGTGGGATGGGGCGCGGGGTGGGAACGCGCAACACCATCATTTTGCTGGGCACCAGTTCACTGGTGGGAAGTTTCGTCACGCAACTGGAGGCACGCCTTCAACCCCTGCTGTTGGACTTTCCCCAGATAGACGGCATTGTCGCGGTTGCCCACACCGAAGGAAGCCATGACCGCCCCAACAACGCTGATTTCGTCTTGCGCACCCTCGCCGGCTTCATGGTCAATCCGAATGTAGGGGCAGTGTTGGCGGTGGATTATGGGGATGAACCCATCAACAACCGCCACCTTCAACAGTATCTTGCCGAACATAACTACCCCCTCGCGGACTTACCCCACCATTTCATGAGCCTGTCGCCATCGTTTGAGGCGGACATTCACACCGCCACCGAGCAAGTCCGCGCCTGGTTGCCCAGCGTGAACGCCACCCAACGCACGCCTGAACCCTTAAGCGGGTTGAAGATTGCCCTACAGTGTGGTGGCTCCGATGCGTTCTCTGGGATAAGTGGCAACCCGTTGGCGGCGTGGGTCGCCAAAGAGGTCATCCAACACGGCGGAAGCGCAAACCTTGCCGAAACGGATGAACTCATCGGCGCAGAAAACTATGTCCTCGAAAAAGTGCGCGATGTTGCAACGGTGACGAAGTTCCTCACGCTGGTCGAACGCTTCAAAGAGCGCGTGGGATGGCATGGTCATTCGGCAGAAGGCAACCCCTCCGGCGGGAATAAATATCGTGGCTTGTATAACATCTATCTCAAGTCATTGGGGGCGGCAACCAAACGCCACCCTGACGTGCCGTTGGATGCCGTGATTGAGTATAGCGAACCCATGCGCGAGGCAGGCTACTATTTCATGGACAGTCCCGGCAACGACCTAGAGAGCATTGCCGGACAGGTGGCAAGCGGTTGTAACATGATCTTCTTTGTGACGGGCAACGGTTCGATCACCAATTTTCCGTTCGTCCCCACGCTCAAAATCATCACCACCACCGAACGCTATCAACTGCTCTCCAGCGAGATGGACGTGAACGCCGGGGCATACTTGGATGGCGTTGCGATGGAAGACATTGGCGCACACACCTTTGAACACACACTCAAGATTGCCAGCGGGGAGCGTTCGGTTGGCGAACGGGCAGGACACTCACAAGTACAAATCTGGCGTGACTGGCAACAAACCCAACCGACTGACTTAGCACCCATCCGCCCCATCCGTTACGAGGGACAACCGCTTGCGGTTGCCCCGCTGGACTGCCCCTATGCGCTACAGATACCCGTCTATGTTCGGGATGACCACGCCACCACCGATCAAGTCGCGTTGATCTTGCCCACCAGTTTATGCTCCGGGCAGATTGCCCGCATGTGTGTTGACCAGCTCAACCGCCACAGCACAGGGCGCGACATTGGCATCTCGCGCTTCGTCACCCTTGTGCATACAGAAGGGTGCGGTGGCTCGGTCAATGTCGAATTTAAGGATACGCTGGTGGGTTACTTGGGGCATCCTTTTGTCGCCCATGCCCTCCTGCTAGAACACGGGTGCGAATCCACCCACAACGCTTACTTCCGTGAAACGCTCCAACAGCACGGGTTTGATCCCGAGGATTACGGGTGGGCAAGCATTCAACTAGACGGAGGGATTCAGCGCGTCACCGAAAAGATCGCGCGTTGGTTTGAACATCAGTTCCAGCAACGCCCCGCCCCCACGCGCACAACCGCGGGGTTGAGCGCGGTCAAGTTGGCAGTGGTGCTGCGCGATGAACCGAGCGCGGACGCGCTGACCGCCCTGGCAAACGCCGTGCGCATGATCGTCACGGCAGGCGGAACGGTGGTCATAGGCGAACACACCCCCTCCCTGCTGAAGGCGTTGGGCATCTCCCTACAACAACCCACCCTTTCGTATGCGCAACGCATCGAGCGTGCAGGGCTACACGTCATGGCGATGCCCACCCGTGACTGGGGAGAAATTCTGACCGGGTTGGGCGCGAGTGGGGTAGAAGTCATGCTTGCGCTCACCAATCAACACACGCTCCCCGGTCATCCCATGATCCCTGTTTTACAAGCCAGCGAGCAACCCCTCGCCGAGGTTGACGTGGTTTTCAGTGGAGACGGGGAACAGATGCAAGCCAACCTGTTGGAGCGCGTGGTGGCAACCCTTGCCCATGAATATACCCCGCGCGTTGTGCAACACGGCAACGTCTACTTTCAAGTGACGCGCGGTTTGTTGGGAGTCTCGCTCTAGCGCATTGCCGAATACGCAGGATGGGCAGGCATCTAGTCCGCTAGTGCCTGCTCCAAGTCCTCAAGTAGATCATCGGGATGCTCTAGCCCCACCGACAAGCGCAGAAGATTCTTGGGGGTGGGGCTACCGGGTGCCTCGATTGAAGCGCGGTGTTCAATCAAGCTGTGTGCCCCGCCGAAACTGGTGGCGCGCTTGAACAGGTGTACACGGCGGGTGATGCCCAGCGCGTCTTCGGCATCCCCCTTGACCAAGACCGAAAACAACCCGCTGTAACCGCGCATCTGTTGTAGCGCGAGATCGTGTTGGGGGTGGGTGGGCAAGAACGGGTGGAGCACGCGCTCGATCTTGGGATGGCTTGCTAAGTAGGTGGCAACCGCCAACCCATTGGCATGATGTGCCCCCATCCGATAGGGCAAGCTACTCATCCCACGCAAGGTTAGCCAGCAATCAAAGGGCGACGGAACAGCTCCACCGATCTTTTGCAACCGCCGCACCTTGTCAAAGATGGGCAACTGAGCGCGGGCAATCAACGCCCCGCCCAACACATCGCTGTGCCCTGCCAAGTATTTGGTGGTGGCATGCACCACAATATCCGCCCCCAACGCCAACGGTTGTTGAAAAATCGGAGAGGCAATGGTGTTGTCACAGACCAATAGTGCCCCGTGATGATGCGCGATCTCCGCCAGTTGGGCAATGTCGGTGAGGTTGATCTGTGGGTTAGAAGGCGTTTCAATCACGATCAAGCGCGTGGTGGGCAGGCACGCATCCGCCACCGCCTGTAAATCGGTCATGTCCACGAAGCTAACCGAAAGCCCCCAGTCGACAAAGAACTCCTGCAAGATCACCCGAATTCCATAGTACATATCAAACGGAGCAATCACATGGTCGCCACTCTTGAGGGCTTGGATGAGGGTCATCATGGCGACCGAGCCAGAAGCGAAGGTTGCACACGTCACCCCGCCTTCTAGCGCGGTCAAGCGTGCTTCTAATTCGGCACGGTTGGGATTGTTGTCGCGGTTGTACACATACCCAGAAGGATAGGTGTTGTCGAGGGCACGCTCAAATGTGGTGGAAAGGTGGATCGGCGGGGTCAGCGATCCGCTGGTGGGGTCAATCATGTAGCCGGCATGGATGGCAAGGGTTTCGGGACGCACGGGGTTTTCCAAGCATGTTCTTCAAGCATAGGATGGCATTGTAGGGGGCAATCAATTTGTTGGGCAAGATCACAATTGCGCGAATTTCCGCCAATTTTCAACAATTTTCACGAATTACTATTTGACATTTCCAAACTTTTCGGCAACAATGTAAGATAGTAAGGGGTGAAAGCGGACGCTTTCCCCTCGAAATTAAATTCATCCCATGTGGCGGATGTTGCGCCCACACTGCATGACGGGGTGGTGGGTGATGATAAATTAGATTGAATTTTTCAAGAAAGTTCATTTATGCCAGAAGCTATTCTAACGCTAAGCGACATCCAAAAACGCTTCCCCGGCGTGCATGCCCTCAAAGGGGTGCACTTTGAAATCTGCCCTGGTGAAGTACACGCCCTGCTCGGTGAAAACGGCGCGGGCAAATCCACCCTGATTAAAATCATCTCTGGGGTATACACTGCGGATTCGGGCGAGATGCGCCTGCGTGACCAAGTCATTCAATTCCACAACCCGCGCGAAGCGCAGCAACACGGCGTGGCAACCATCTACCAAGAACTGGGGCTTTACCCCGAGTTGAGCGTGGCGGAGAACATCTTCATGGGGCATGCCCCTCGCAAATCATGGGGGATATTCAAGCCGTTAGATTGGCACGAGATGGAAACCCGCGCCCTCGCGTTGTTGGCAGAACTGAACATCCACGATTTAGACATACGTCGCAAGGTGGGGGAGTTAAACGTGGGCAACCGCCAGCGCGTGGAGATTGCCAAAGCGTTGTCGTTGGACGCTAAAATCCTCATCATGGATGAACCCACCGCCGCCCTCACTGAAGCCGATGTTGAACGCCTGTTTGAGATTGTGCGCCTGCTACGCGCGCGCGGGGTGAGCATCATTTACATTAGCCACCGCCTTCAAGAGGTGTTTGAATTGGCGGACCGCGTGACCGTGTTGCGCGATGGCGAATACATTGCCACCCAAGCCGTGAGCGAAACCACCGAAGATCAACTCATCAGCATGATGGTGGGGCGCACGATTGACAACCTGTTCCCCAAGATGGCATCCACCATTGGCAAAACCGTCTTAGAGGTGCGCCAACTGAACTATGGCAAAACCACGCGCGACGTGAGTTTCAAGGTTCGGGCGGGGGAAATCGTGGGGATGGCAGGCTTGGTTGGCTCTGGACGAAGCGAGACCGCGCAGGTGATCTTTGGGATTCACCCTGCGCAAAGTGGTGAAATCCTGATCGACAATCGACCCGTGAAGATCA
>CAIRDJ010000238.1 GCA_903877335.1 uncultured Chloroflexota bacterium
ACCGCGCCAAAACCAACCCCGCTGAAGGTACGCCCATCTTCTAAAACTAAGTTGCCTTGCATCATTGATTGCTCCTTGTTTGGAAAGCGAATCATTACGTGCGGTAGTCGCCGTTGATGCGCACATAATCATAACTAAAATCACACGTCCAAACTTGCGCTTGCCCTGTCCCTAGCCCACCCTCTAACCAAATGGTGATGCTAGGTTGTTGCATGATAGCGGTGGCATCCGCCTCGCTGTAGGCGGTTGGCTTGCCTTGCGCAAAGATGGTGACAGCAGATGGAGTAGGATGCTCAAGCTCCCCACCCTCAATCGTCAAGCGCGAACGATCAGGAGAGAAGGGCACGCCTGCCCGCCCTGCCGCGGCAATGATGCGTCCCCAATTGGCATCCGCGCCAAAGAACGCGGTTTTCACCAAAGCGGAGGTCGCAATGGCGTGGGCAATGTGACGAGCATTCTCATCCGTCTCACACCCCTTGACGTTGAGCGTGATGAACTTGGTTGCGCCTTCACCATCGCGCACGATGTCTTGTGCCAACTTACGACATACGGCATACAATGCCTGCTCAAACTGGGCAAGCTCATCGGCAGTTTGTAGCTGGCAACCGCTGGCACCATTCGCCAAGAGCAGAACGGTATCGTTGGTACTCATATCCCCGTCCACTACAATACTATTGAAGGTCTTCTGATTGACGGTATTCAAGACCATTTGGAGGGCATCAGCAGGAAGAACAACATCCGTTACCATAACTGACAGCATGGTTGCCATGTTAGGCGCAATCATCCCAGACCCCTTCGCAACCCCCGCCACTTGAAACGTCGCCCCATTGGGAAGGGTGACGCTTACGGATGCCAACTTAGAAACCAAGTCAGTGGTCATGATGCCCTGTGCCGCGGTTGCCCAGTCATCGCCCAAGATCGGCACCCCCTGTTGCACGCCTAGCTTCATGCGCTCAACATCCAACAACACCCCGATGACCCCGGTTGAAAGCACCAAGACTTGTTGCGGTTCACAAGCGAGGGCATCCGCCACCGCTTGGGCGGTCTGGCGTGCGACGGAGATCCCCTCTTCACCCGTGCAAGCATTCGCATTCTTTGAATTTGCCACCACCGCGCGGATACGCTGGCGGTGCGTTTCCATGTGTTCCATGTCCACCACAACAGGAGCGGCTTTCACATGATTGGTCGTGAAAACTGCGGCGGCGGTGCAATCCCCTTCGCTCACAAAGAGAGCAAAATCAGGCGTGCCGTCACGCTTTAACCCGACGTTCGTTCCAGCAACTTGAAACCCCATCACAGCGTCGATATGCGGTTGAATTGCTTGCATGACGATTAGTCCAGTTCATTCAAGAGGGTTTGTAGAATGCTTACCATGTGGTCGATGTGGCTTGTTTCCACAATGAGGGGGGGAACAAAACGGATGATGTTGGCACCCGCCGAAACCATCAACAAGCCGTGTTCATAACCCCGTGACACCAGCGGTTGAACAGCAACATCCAACTCTAGCGCACACATAAGCCCACGTCCACGCACTGCCACCACATGGGGGCTAGTGAGCTGTTGCAACTTCTCCAGCAAGTATTGCCCAGTCACGCGGACATGTTCAAGGAATGTGGGTTCACTCAAGCGTTGTAACACCTCATACGCCACCGTCGTCACCAATGACCCGCCAGCAAAAGTTGAGCCATGATCCCCGTACTCAATCGCTTGTGCCACGCACTCATTCACCAACGTTGCCCCGATGGGCAACCCTGCGCCCAAAGGCTTCGCCAACGTTAGTATATCCGGCTTCACCCCAGCGTATTCATGGGCGAACAATTCGCCCGTGCGTGCCATCCCACACTGTACTTCATCAAATACCAAGATCACCCCATGTTGATTACACAGCTCGCGCAGGGTTTGCAAGAAGGGGGCATCGGCAATATTGATCCCGCCTTCCCCTTGGATGGGTTCAATGAAGACGGCGGTCACGTCGTTCGAGATCGCCTGATGCAGTGCATCAATATCGTTGAACGGTAACACCTCAACATTGCTCAACAGGGGAGCAAAGGGTTTTTGGTATTTCTCGCGTGGGGTCAATGATAATACGCCGAACGTTCTGCCGTGGAAAGCATTACTGAAGACAATCGTTTTGGTGCGTTCGGTTTGGTGCTGTTGGTATGCCACTTTGCGGGCAAACTTGAGCGCAGCTTCGTTGGCTTCTGCGCCACTGTTGCAAAAGAAAACTTGCTTCATTCCTGATTTCTCGATGAGTGCTTTTGCTAGGGCAATCTGTGGGGCGTTGTGATACAAATTGCTGATGTGCCACAGTCCGAGCGAAGCCTGACGGATGGTATCAATCAACCCTTCGTCGGCATAGCCAAACGCATTCACCGCAATTCCTGCCACAAAATCTAAATAGGCTTTGCCTTCAGTGTCATAGAGCCACATCCCTTTTCCGCTCTGGAGAACGAACGGGGCACGCGCATAATTTTGGGTGAGGTACTCGCTTCCATCTGCCAGCAAGTCTTGAGTGTCCATTGAATCCGATAAATACTGAGCCATGCGTAAAAAGTCCTTAGTCGTTGGGCACTAAAGTGGTGCCACTTCCATTTGCTAAACCTGTTAAATTGGTGATGACCACGCGCGAAACGCCATAGTTCAAAAGTTCCAACGCGGTGCGTACTTTGGGGATCATCCCCCCAAAAATGATTTCTTCCTCGATTAGTTGCTCGGCTTGCAGTGGGGTCATGCTGGGAATGAGTTTGCCTTCGTTTAGCACGCCCTCCACATTGGTCATGAATACGACTTGTTCGGGTTGAATGGCACCTGCCACCGCCCCTGCCACGTGGTCGGCATTCACGTTGTATATCTCCCCATCTTCACCCAAACACACCGGCGCAATCACTGGGATGATTTTGGCATCTAAATAGGGTTGAAGCACCTCGACGCGAACCTGTGTAGGAACGCCGGTGAAGCCCATATCTTGCCCGCCTTCCACCTGCATTTGCACCGCACGGATCATCCCACGATCCACACCGCACAACCCAACCGCATCCAAGCCGCCCAAGATGAGTTGACTCACCAAGCGCGTGTTCACCACACCGCGCAAGATTTGGGTGACGATTGCCAATGAAGCGGTGTCGGTGATGCGCACGCCATCCAAATAGCGCGGAGTGATTCCTAAACGTCGCTGTAAGTCTGTGATCTCTACCCCGCCCCCATGCACAATGAGGATCGGATTGGGAAGCGTCTGCAGAACATGTGGCAATTTCGCCAAGAAGTCATAGTCATTAATGTCATGCCCACCTATTTTCAAAACAATGGGTTTCATAATAAGCCTGTGGTTTCTTCTAGTCCAAACATGAGGTTAAAGCATTGTACCGCTTGAGAAGCTGCCCCCTTACGGAGGTTGTCGGTTACGCTGGTGATATGAATGAGGTGATCGTTGATGTGGGTGACGCTGATTGTACAGTTATTTTTGCGCACAGCATGATGAAGCGTCGCCAATTCGCCAACGGGCAACACCTGCACCAAAGGCTCAGTGGCGTAGGTCTGTTCATACCACTCACGCACTTGTGCTTCTGTACAAGGATGGGAAAGGGTGGCATAAATGCTTGCCATCAAGCCCCGATCAACCGGCAAGAGGTGGGGCACAAAGACCACCTGTCCGCCATAGCCACGCCGTTGTAGCTCTTGCTCAATTTCCCCTACATGACGATGCACCCGACCAGGTTTATAGGGGGCGAAATTACCGAACATCTCTGGGAAGTGAAATTGCAATTGGGGGGTGCGTCCTGCGCCGGTGATGCCTGATTTGGCATCCACAATCAGCGGAGCGACATCGGAAAGCACGCCTGCCATTAAAAGCGGATACACCCCCAGTAACGTGGTAGTGGGGTAACATCCCGGAACCGCCACCCGAGCGACGCCGTGCAAGTTAGCGCGGTTGATTTCTGGCAACCCATAGGGAGTGGGGAGCAATTCAGGGTGAGGATGCTCCACTTGATACCACGCATGATAGCGTTCAGGGGTATCTAAACGCATATCTGCCGAGAGATCAATGACCTTCACCCCCTGCGCCAAGGCTTGCACCGCCACATCTGAAGCGGTCATGTGTGGGAGCGACAAAAACACCACATCATTGCCCGCTAACGGGGCATCATCGTGAGCGACATAACGCCTGTTTGTTCCAGGGATGGGGACGTTCGCGGAATTGTTGGAGGTGGCAAAGGTGAGTTCAACATGGGGATGATGACACAGTAATTCGACAAGGTCTTGACCAGCGTAGCCAGAAGCACCGTATACCCCAGCTTTAATGGATTGTGTTTTCATAAAAGAAGATACCTAAATGGATCACTTTAGTTTGTTTAGGAAGGTTCGGTGGATAGTTCCCCATCCCAGTTGGCATGTTATCGTGGATGATTGTGCAGACGAGTTCAATGGCTACTCATCCTAATTCTGGTATTCTATCTAAGGTGGGTTGCCATAAATGCACAACAAGTTAGGCGAACAATTGGGGTTGTAGAGTGGTGACGGCGCGCACAAAAGCAGCATCATGCGCATGTTGACGGGCTATACCCTAGCCCTCGCAGGGCAAATGTTGGGTTGGGATTTTGATTTAGCGCGTGTTCCTTCACAAGCGTGCCAGTTAATTGCGCTCACGCCATAGCACTTTTGCGTCAGTCAACCGAAAACAATCCAGTTGACTTGACAACATCATAAAATCACGTTACGTTATATTGTATGTCGTCATTTGACGTGATACGATCATCGTTCTGTCTAGTAGCAGTACAGACAATTTTTCGCCTCATTGGTCCTATGGAACGTTGCTCAAACACCTTTGGATATAGCCTTCAACTGGTAAAAGAATATTCGTGAACAATATGTTAGAAGTGGCAAACGCAGACGAAATCTATGGGTATCTGCTTGAACAGGCGCGCCAGAAAGATGGACTAACCTATGATGACATCCTCGCGCACGTCCCTGATGCAGAGAAAAACATTGCGTTGTTAGACGAGATAATGGAAAAGCTCATGGATGCAGGTATTGAAGTGACCGACACAATCCAAAATGTTGATGAGGAAATCATTGATATGGATGTTGATGCAGATGATGAACAATTAGACCTTTCCGATGAGTTAACCAACAATGATGAAGTCATGGTGGGAGAACTAGAAGAGGAAGAAGAAGAGGAAGGGTATGGCGAGCAAAACTGGCATGATGATTTAACAGGGGATGCCGGCTATCAACAGGCACTTGAGACAGACGATGTCGTCGGCTTATACCTCAAAGAGGCAGGGCGTGTCCCACTCTTGAACGCGAGCGAAGAAGTGGACTTGGCAAAACGCATGGAAAAAGCGGAGATTGCCAAGCAACACCTGGAGCGGTATGGAGAGGACCTTCCGATGGACGATGTCTTCGCCCTAAAAGAAGTTGCTTCTGATGGAGATACGGCGCAGGAGCATCTCATCCGTGCTAATGCTCGCTTGGTGATTAGTGTTGCCAAAAAGTACATCGGACGTGGTGTTCCCTTCCTCGACTTGATCCAAGAAGGAAACATCGGCTTAATCCGTGCGACGAACAAGTTTGAATATCAACGGGGTCATAAATTCAGCACCTACGCCACTTGGTGGATTCGTCAAGCCGTTAGTCGTGCAGTTGCTGACCAGGGGCGCACAATTCGCGTGCCAGTCCACATGGGAGATCAGCTTAACCGCATGCGTCGCGTGCAATTGCGCTTGTTGCAAGAGTTAGGGCGCGAACCAACTAT
>CAIRDJ010000239.1 GCA_903877335.1 uncultured Chloroflexota bacterium
CTTGGTCAATGTCCCCGGTGCCACCCAAGCCCAACTACGCATCGGGAACTTGGGGCTTTTCGGGACGGATCCACAGCGCTATCAGGTGAGCGTGATGAATTCGATTTTAGGGAGTGGCTTCCCATCACGCTTGATGCAAAACCTGCGTGAGGACAAAGGCTACACCTATGGAATCGGAAGCGGATTCACCTACCCCTCCAACCGCGGCACCTTCCGCATTTCAACCTCCGTCAATGCCGGAGCAACGGCTAACGCCATCCGTGAAATCTTCTACGAGGTGGAACGCTTGCGCACCGAACCCGTGAGCGAGGCGGAATTGGTGGGCGTGCGCGACGGCATGGTTGGGCGGTACGCGCTCCAGTTGGAAACCTACCAAGACTTTGTCAACCAACTCGCCAGCTTCTGGGTGCGTGGGATTGACTTTGAACAGATTCGCGCCTACCCCGAATTGATCGGCAGTGTCACGGTTGAGGACGTTCAACAGTCCGCACAAGAAGCGATTCCGTCTGATTTTGTGGTGGTGGTGGCAGGGGATGCCAGCATCCTCTTGAGTCAGCTAGAAGAGTTAGGCACGGTGGAAGTCATCGAGCTAGAACAATAAACTATTTCCATCCCCCCATCACACACATCCTGATGGGGGGATAACGCGCTTACAATCCCGCCAACTGATCGGCGTAGCCGGTCAGTTCGGCGTAGCCATATCCGCTCACATCCCCGTCAATGCGTACCGCGCCCTCCCAGTAGATGGGGGTGGTCAATAGCTCTTGATCTTTGAGCAACGGGGTGACGGTGAAAGTTAGGTCTTCGTCGCGCCCCAGCGTTTCAGCATCGAGGGTGAATTGCCAACCGGAGGGATAAACCGCCCCACTGTGTGGGCTAGTCCATGTGTCTAACGGGACGATCTCGAACGTTTCAAGCGGTAGGTAGATGGATTCGCCATTGGGCAAGACATAGCGTCCGCCGTAGGAATTGTCTTCGCGCCCGTCGGCATAGCGAATTTTGCCCAGCATGAGTTCGGTTTCATCGTCAAAGATCAAGCCAAACCAATCCCAACCTTGCGCCCCATCCTCTAAGACGCTGGTACTCCATTCCCGATCCATCCATGTCCAACCCTGCACGCTATGGGTGACGTCCCCAATGGTGAGCGTGCCCTGTGTTTGTTGGCGCGTCACGCTGTAATAGTAGCTGGCGTTGTCCGGGCTACCCCCTTTCTTGCTCACGCCGTTATCTCCCTGTAGGACAGGTGCCTTGAGCGAGTTCAAGGTTAGGTCAAGCGTGATGTTTTCATTCGGCATGGTGGCGTTCAAGCGCACCTCAGTGGCATCGGGGTTTTGCCCCTCCACCTGCCAATCTTCAATCCATACGCGATAGCTTGGGTCAATCGTCGCCCCTGCTAGACCCATTGCCCCACGACTCAAGCGTTCATCATGGAAAAAGCGTTCACGGGCGACATCGCTCACAGTGAAGTGTGCGGAATAGTATTGGCGCGTGCGCCATTCTGAATCAGCAACGGGTTCAGTGGGGACGATCGCCCGCCGAAAGACGGTGAACTGAAAGCCAAAGCGTTCGCCTTGTTCGTTCTCTAGGTTGCCGGTGTAGTACCACCACTCGGTGAGAAAGTCCGGATGGGGGGCGTGGTCAGCAGGGAACGACCACGGATAATTCGGGTCATTGGCGATCGGGTAGCCCGAATAATCCATGTTTGGATCTAGCAAGACCGCGCTTGCCGTGATGGTTTCTGCGCCACGCACTTCTAGTAACCCAAAGCCAACCCCTACAATCAGGACTGCTACGCCCAATAACGCGATTATTTTCCACATTCTTCACAATCCTCATGGATTTTCTTTGTGCTCACCTTCACAATAGTAGCATCCAAGCATGAGTCTTAGATAAATCTTCCCATTGATCGTTGTTAATGCACACTGTATGAAACCAATGACCGTGATCCGCTCTATCTTGTGGGGGGCATGCGTGCTGGTGAGTTTGAGCGCGTGCCAAGCCACCCCACCCGTCACCACCCTACAAATCACCCTGCCCAGCTTCGAGCAAGACGCGCCCGTATACACCGCCACCGCGACCGTCTCGCCAACGTTCACGCTCACCCCAAGCGCGACGAGCACCCTCACCGCCACGCCCACCCTAACCCACACCCCCACCGTGACCGCCACCGCGACGGCATCCGCCACCCCCACCCCAAGCCCGTTGCCCACCGTTGCGCTCCACACGCTCACCCCCGTTAGCCCGTTGGGCTTGCCCCCCGCCGCCACCATTGAGGATGCACCCTTGCCTGCGCCCAGTGGGTGGAGTTGTGGCAACGTCCCGTGTGAGGCGGATTTAGCAGGGCACAAACGACGCATTGGCGTTCCTAGCGGTTTCGAGGTGCAACATGTCGGGAGGTTCAACGCGCAAGTGCAACAGATCACGTATGGGCGCGACGGGTTGCTGTACGCCACCGCCCTCACCGACGGCATATCACAGGGGGCAATCCTCACGCTCAACCCACAAAGTGGCTCGGTAAATGTGTATAGCGAAGGCATGCTGAACCCCGTAGGCTTGGCGTTCCAACCCGATACAAACGTGCTATACGTTTCGGCGCGTGCCAGTCGCACACAAGGGGGCATGCTCTACCGCATCCCTGAAGGCGGAGGCACCCCCCGAACCGTCTTAGATACGCTGCCGTGTTGCTGGCGCGAGGTGGACAACCAAGTCAACGGTATGGTCTTCGGCATGGATGGTTACTTGTATGTCGGCGTGAGTGCCCTCAGCGATCATGGCGAGGCAAACAACCCCACCGATGCACAACCCTTCCAAGAGCCACACCAACTAGAGGCAACCATCCTACAAATTAACCCACACACACAAGCAATTGGGATTTATGCCAAGGGCATTCGGCATCCGTTTGATTTAGACTTCGATAGCCGTGGGCGGTTTTATGCCACCGACAGCGGAACAGTCGA
>CAIRDJ010000240.1 GCA_903877335.1 uncultured Chloroflexota bacterium
CAAGCTGGATGAGCTAGAAGCTGTTGCCCAGCGGTGGCAAGCGCACCTACCTCATGCTCAAGTCACGGCGGGATATTCCACTGTGGGAGGGGGATCGCTTCCGGGAAGTCAGCTACCCACTGCTTTGTTATCCCTTGAAGTTGCCCACCCCAACCATCTCTTGCGCCAATTGCGCGGTGCTTCTGTTCCCATTATTGCACGAGTGGCGGAGGAACGTGTATTGTTAGACCCTCGCACGGTTTTTCCTGAACAAGAAACGCGCGTGTTACAGACCTTAAAAGACCTTTTGAATTAGGATGATAACAGCATGAAACAAGATTTAGATCAGTTGATGGCGAAGCGTAACCTTGACGCTTTTGTGATTGTCAGCGACGAGAATTACAATCCCCTAGTGGATTACATGACCAACGGGGCGCGGGTGTTTGGGGGGTATGTGTTGAAGAAACGCGATCAACCCGCTGTGCTGTTCGTTAACCCGATGGAGATTGAAGAAGCGGCACATAGTGGGTTGCGCGTGGTGTCTTACAGCGACATCAACTACACCGAGCTATTGAGTAACCGCTTGCCAGAATCGGCTTTGCAGGTTGAATTATGGAAGCGGTTGCTAGGGTTAGCAGGCATCACGGGGGGGCGCGTCGGCATTTATGGGACGGCGGACTTGAATGTCTACTTGGAGTTATTCCGTCTGTTTGACCAACAATTGACGGGGTTTGAGTTGGTGGGTGAAAGCGGGATGACGCTCTTTGATGAGGCGATGCTCACCAAAGATGCCGATGAGTTAGCGCGGATTCGCACGGTTGCACGCAAGACCAATGAGGTGTTACAGCTGACGTGGGATTGGATCGGCACACATCGGCAACACGAGGATGGTCAGGTTATCAATGCGGAAGGCACACCCTTGACCATTGATGCGGTCAAACAGTTTGTGTTACAGGCATTATTGGAGCGTGACCTAGAAGATACGGGCATGATCTTTGCGCAAGGGCGTGATGGGGCGTTCCCCCACAGTCGCGGTAACGATGCAGAAACGCTACGCACGGGGCAGGCGATTGTATTCGATTTATTCCCCCGTGAGCGTGGGGGTGGGTATCATCATGATGTCACGCGCACGTGGTCAATCGGCTATGCCACGCCCCAAGTGCAAGCATTGTACGATACGGTGATGGAAGCGTTTGATCGCTCATTAGAAATGACCCAAGCAGGACAATCGGCACAAGTGCCACAACTCACCGTGTTGGATTACTTCGAGTCGTTGGGGCATCCCACTCGCCGTAGTCATGGAGACACCCATAACGGGTACGTCCATAGCTTGGGGCACGGGGTCGGTTTGAAGATTCATGAACGCCCTAGCCTAAGCCAGTTCCGTGATGATGTGCTACAAAGTGGTAACGTTATCACCCTAGAGCCGGGCTTATACTACCCTGATCAAAACATGGGATGCCGTATCGAAGATATGGTGATGATTGATGACAGTGGCGCGGTGGTGACGCTAACCACCTTCCATAAGCAACTGGTGCTTCCGCTACAGGGCTAGATTATAAATGGGGAGTTGGGGAGCACAACTCCCCTAAATAATCAATCTTTCCATCGTGTGTGGTCTTCGATAGGATAAGATGAGTTAGAGGCTTTCAGGATAGTGATATGATTTTCGCACATACATTAGATCAAGTGATTCAAGGGCAGAAATGGCAAACTCGTCGTCTAGTTAAGGCTAGTGATTGTCTAGTAGAAGGCGTAGCCATCCAAAGAGGTACGAATCGCATACTCTATGCCGTAGGAAAAACGTATGCCGTGCAACCCAATCGGGGAAAAAAAGCGGTAGCACGGATTCTTTTGACAGGGTTAAGGCGTGAACGAGTAGCTGATATTACTGAGTCCGATGCACGAGCAGAAGGTTTCCTATCTCGTGAGGAATTTCTATCAACGTGGTGTGCAATACACGGCATTAAAAGCGACCTAAACCGCGAAGTATGGGTATTTGAATTCAAGTTAGATTCCGTAATGGATGAGCAACTTAAGGTGATTTATGGAAACCGAGTTTCAAAAAACGGATGTACTTATCACAGTAATGACCTATCCCTTGCCGTCGCGGGGCTATCAGGAATTGGTATGCACAGCTGGAATTACAAGGTCGGGTGAGTGGGTACGGTTATATCCGATAAATTATCGTTATCGTCCTTCTGATCAACAATTCCATAAATATCAATGGATTGAGATTGAATTAGAATCGAAAGGTGCTGGTAATGATAAGCGTAAGGAAAGTCGGAGACCAAACTTAGAAACTATCAAGATTTTAGGTAATCCACTCTCTACAAAAAATAATTGGCTAGAACGCCGTCAGGTAATTGATGCTCTGCCTGAACATAGTGTTAATGAATTAAGACGCTTGTATGAGCAGGATAAAACATCACTAGGGATTGTTAGACCTACTCGCATTTTAGATATGAAGGTTGAAGAAGTTGAGCGTGAATGGAAACCAGAATGGGATAACCTATTTCGCCAATTAACTTTGTTCGGCGAGATTCAAAAACCACTTGCCAAAATACCTTATAAGTTTAGCTATGTCTTTGAATGTGAAGACACTAAAGATAAGCATGAAACAATGTGTGAAGATTGGGAATTAGGCGTTTTATTCTTGAAAGAAGTTGAACGCTTGGGTAGTGAGAAAGCCGCTGCTCAAAGTGTGAGAGAAAAATTTCTAAACGATTTATGCTCTCCACGAAATGACACACGATTTTTTATGGGGACAATTTTTCCTTATAACAGTTGGGTCGTGTTAGGGGTCTTTTATCCACCTAAAATCGATAAGCCACAACAACCGCTTCTGTTTTAGGCAAAATCACTGATCTTGCCATCTGTGTCCGTGAGCTAAATTATCTACAATATACTAGACATCCTATCTCATCAGAAAGCTAATCCGTTATGATTGCATCGTTCTTGGG
>CAIRDJ010000241.1 GCA_903877335.1 uncultured Chloroflexota bacterium
ACACCAAAAGATTTACCCGTTCGTATTTAAGTGCAAATTCCAGGTGATTGTATAATGCTTCAATTTTGGAGATGCTGGCATTGTCTTGATGCAAATACGCAGCAGAAAATTAGCCACGCCGAACATCCCCTCTAGGCGGGCGATGCACCCCACCCCCCACTGCTCATAGCCGTGCACAATGACTTCTGTATCAGTTTGGGTGTAAAAGTGATGCCCTTCGCGTTCCAACTCCGCCCGCAACACACGATGGTTATAGATTTCCCCATTGAAGGCAACCACTGTTTGACGATCTTCGCTGAACACGGGTTGCACCCCTGCCGACAGATCAATGATTGCCAACCGCCCCGCCCCCAAAGCGACGCGCCCATCCTGCCAGATCCCATAACCGTCCGGTCCACGATGAGCGGTGCGCTGTGCCATGCGTTCTACCAAAGTGGGATTGGCACCGCGTTCATTCACTTGACCAAAAATGCCACACACATTGATTGTCCTTTGTCTGAAAAACGATAGTATAGCCTATGCCATCAAAGGGCATTTCAAAATGGGGCAAATCTGTTAAAAATACAGCGTAGCACAATGTTTTTCGTGAAGGTTTGGAATGGCTTCAACAACACGTATTCTCATCATTGTTCCGGCCCTGAACGAAAGCGGGAGCATCCAGCGCGTGATCGCTGACATTCGCCAATATGTTCCTACCGCCGATGTCGTGGTCATCAATGACGGCTCAACCGACAATACCTCGGAATTAGCACGCCAAGCGGGGGCGGTGGTGTTGGACATGCCCTATAACGTGGGTATCGGGGCGGCGGTGCAAACAGGGTTTCTCTACGCGGCACAGCATGATTATGATATTGCCGTTCAAACCGACGGGGATGGGCAACATCCCCCGTCCGAATTGCCTCCCTTGATTGCGCAGTTGTTGCGCGGGAACGCGGATGTGGTGATCGGTTCCCGTTTTCTGGAAGATCGGGGCTATCAGCAAACTCTGTCGCGTCGCGTGGGGGGGTGGATTTTGGCGCGGATTCTGTCTGCCAGCACGCGCTCACGCATCACCGACCCGACCTCGGGCTTTCGTGCTTCCTCAAAGCGAGCCATTGCCCTGTGTAGCAAGCTCTATCCGCACGACTATCCTGAACCAGAGGCGATCATTATCTTGCACCGCGCCGGCTTGACCATCCAAGAGATACCCGTCACCATGAAACAGCGCGATAGCGGGCGTTCCTCGATTACGTTCTTCCGCAGTGGTTATTACATGGTCAAGGTCATCCTCGCCATTCTCATTAACCTGCTACGAAGCCAGCGCGTATAGGTGGGGGGCGAACCATCGGCGTAGCCTGTGCTCATCACCTGTTGTGTGGAGATTGGGCGGCAAATCTGGATGCGGTTCTCAAGCACGGGGCGCACCTGTCAAACTGATCGGGTTCACGTCACCCCAAAAGCGTGGCGCAACGCCTTGTGCATTCCGCTTGGGCCTTCAGATGTTCCAACCACGAGAATGTTGCCCCGCCGAACTGCTTCCCAAAGCAGGCTTTGATCGGATTTGCCGGTGCGGGTGGCACGCGCCAACTCGTCGGCGAAGCGTCCACTCCCTTCTAGGGCGATCAGCGGGAGATTGAGTTCTTTGGTGGTTGCCATATACACTTCGTTGCGCGTGATTTGCCCCCCATTGATGACAATGCCCAGCGTGTGAGCCACGCGCGTGTGCTGGTGTTTTGCGCACGCGATCGCGTTGGCGAGGGTGATTATCAAGCGGGATTCCGCCCCAAATTCGTTGCCGACCACGAAGATGAAATGGGAATGACCCGGGCACAGGGGAAACTCGCCGGGGTGGTCGTGCCCCTCATACTTCACCAGACCATGTGGCGCAATGCCAATCAATGGAAAAGTGTAGTTGCCCTTCCTACGCGCCGACGCCATCATTTCAATCACCCCCGATCGTGTCGCCCCGTCGATGACGGTGATGTGATGCTCGTGCGCAAAGGGGGCGATCCCTTCCTCAAAGATCAAGCGTGTTCGTTGTTGATCCTCCTCAGACATGTTGGATGCCCCGCCTGTGATGAAAATGGCGTTGCTCGGTCTACTGATAAAACGGTATGTATCCAGCACGTCATGGGGGTCAACATCGCTGGCAACCACCATTGCAGGCACAGAGACGCCATCTTCCAAGCGAATGCTGAAGGATGGTTCGCGGTTTGAAAATACCCTGCGCAAGATATTCAATCAGCACCCACTATCTTTTGGTTTGTCCCAAACATCTTGTAAACTTGACATCATTCACGCCCATGAAACCTAATCCTATGGAGAAGTGCCATGTCATCACAAATCATTGCTACCCATCTGTTAGATTGGTTTCGCCCTCAAATGCGAGACTTACCCTGGCGACATATCCAGAATCCTTACACGGTCTGGCTTTCCGAAATTATGTTACAACAAACACAAATCGAAACTGTCCTCCCATATTATAATCAGTTTATTACAAAATACCCTACTGTAGATCTGCTGGCACAAGCAACACTGGATGAGGTCCTCAAATTGTGGGAAGGCTTAGGGTATTACGGTCGCGCGCGCAACCTGCACAAGACCGCACAGATCGTCTCCACCACTTACGGGGGAATCTTTCCCACCACGCCCGAACAACTCATGACCTTGCCCGGCATTGGGCGCTACACCGCCAGCGCGATCGCCAGCATAGCCTTTGGCTTTCCTAGCGCGGTGCTAGACGGCAACGTGATGCGTGTCTTGGCGCGGTTGGATGATCTGGCGGAGGACATTGCTGTTAAAGCCACCCAAGCGCAGTTGTGGGAACGGGCACAGGCTTTGCTCCCAGAAGATGCGGCAGGGGACTATAACCAAGCCATCATGGAGCTGGGGCAAAAGGTGTGTCGCCCAATCGCCCCGCGCTGCACAGACTGTCCCCTTCAAGCGCACTGCCTCGCCTTTGCACGCAACACCCAAGCCATCCGCCCCGTCAAAACCAAGAAGCCCGCCACCCCTCATTACCACGTAGCCGCCGCCATGGTTTGGGATGATGCTGGGCGCGTGTTGATTGCCCAACGCCCGCTAGACGGCTTGTTGGGGGGGCTATGGGAATTTCCAGGGGGGAAGCAAGAAGCTGGCGAGAGCCTGAGCGAGTGTTTACAGCGTGAATTGCTTGAGGAGTTGGCAATTGAGGTGGACGTGCTGGAGTTGTTCACGGTGGTTAAACACGCTTTCACCCACTTCAAGATCACGCTACATGCCTTCACCTGCCGCTTTCGCCCCGGCGTACACCCTCCCCAAAAACTCGGCGTGCAGGATTACGCATGGGTTCAGGTGGAGGAATTGGCGCGTTATAGTTTTGGCAAGGCGGATCGCGTGGTGATTGAGGAATTGCACAACCGACGTGGGATGCTGTTGTGAAAAACAACGTGCCTTCTCAACGGAGAAGGCACACCCATTCTACTGCTTACATCTCAAAGATGTCAGAAGAGCTACCTTCGTTCTTGGGCTTGGAGCTACCGATATGCTTTGGTTTTTCGCGCGTGGAAGCACCATAACCATATTGCCCCAGCAGGTGAGTCTCTAGCGGAACTTGCAGGGTGATTTGCAAGATGCCACCGATGAACGTGCTAGAGAGGAGCGTCAAAATCACTGTCAACACGAACACCCAGACCCCATAGCTGAGTGATGCGCTCATGTTTTGGCGAAAGCTCTTCCAAAGTTCCCCAAAGCGGAAAAATCCATCTAAGCTGTTGGTTTCGATGTAGCGCAATAACCCCTCGTTGGTCATGAAGTATGCCACCGCCATACCCACCAAGCCTAAGGGCGGGATGATGAAGGTGAACAGCGCGATGAACCAAATCGGCAATTGCGCCAAGCCCACACGGAAACCCTCCCCGGCCATCTCCCCCATGCGATCCCAATTGGGGAGGGGGTGTTCCACCCCATCGCGCATGTTGCGCAACATGCGGATTTGGTAGCCTTCTAACAAACACACCCAGAAAATGATGGGGAAGATCAACCAACCGAATAGGACGCACCCCATTGCAATGAGGAGCCCCACACCGAGCTTGCGAAACCACTGTGGATCATCAAAGATGAAGCTCAATGTTTTAGAGAATTGAATGGTAGAAGCCATCGCTATGTTATTCCTTTCATTAAAGTATCTCAACTATCGTTATCACTTTATACGCATCAAGGTCAGCGAGGTTGCACCCCACCCCACTTCCTATGTTGTATTTGTTCTCATTTAATGCTTTGTTTTCATTTCTCTTACATTTCGGTTATATTATAAGACGAGTATCAACTTAATGGAGGAGTTTCTGAAAATGTTCAATGAAAACCGCACCGCGTACTATTCCAGTGCGATTGATCTACAACCCATCATGCGCCAAGTGTATATGTGGATGGGCTTGGGGTTATTCCTTTCCGCCGTAACCGCCTTCTTGACCGTGAGTACCTCTTTGGTCAGGTTAGCGATCAACCCCGCTGTGCTCATCGTTGCCATCATTGCGGAGTTCGCCCTGGTGATGGGCATCAGCTTTGGGATGCGTCGCATGTCTGCGAACATGGCAATGGGTTTGTTCATGGTCTACGCCGTCTTGAACGGGTTCACCCTGTCGGTCGTGCTTTTGGCATTCAGTGGGGGCACGGTTGCGATCGCCTTCCTGTCTACCGCCGGCATGTTCGGGGCAATGTCCATCTTCGCCTTGACGGGCAAGGTTGACTTAACCCGCATGGGGTCTTTCTTGGGGATGGCCTTGATCGGCTTGCTGATTGCCATGTTCCTCAACATCTTCTTCCGCAGTAGCGCGTTCGACTTCTTGATTAGCATCGCGGGCATTGTGTTGTTCACCGGCTTGACCGCCTATGACACCCAACGCATTGCGCAAATGGCAAGCGAAATGCGCGTACAACAAGGGGACGATGCCATCAAGTTCAGCATCTTTGGTGCGCTCCAGTTGTATCTGGACTTCATCAATTTGTTCTTGTTCATCCTGCGCTTGCTGGGCGGCAGACGCGACTAACCTTGAGGGGCGCAACGCGCCCCTTTCTTCTGCACGTGCCACCTTGAAAGTAGGTCTTATGCATCGGGTAAAAAGCGGGTTCTTGTTAATCACGGTGGGGGCATTGGTCTTCCTCGTTGACCGCCTCAGCAAGTTGTGGGTGGTCAACCATCTGGATATGTACGAAAGCGTGATTCCCATCCCTGCGCTCTTCCCGTACTTTCAAATCACCCGCAGTTTTAACACGGGGGCAGCGTTCGGCATTGGGGCGGGAACGCCCTTCGCCAGCGTGGTGTTCTTTGTGGTCTCGGTGGGAATCATCTTGTTTTTGCTGGCAAGCTACCCACGCCTAGAAAGCGTGAGCGCACGGGTGGCAACGGCTATGATTGTGGGCGGTGCCAGCGGTAACGTGGTGGACCGCTTGGTATATGGGCATGTGGTGGATTGGGTACACCTCTCCATCCCGTCGGTGATTGCCAACGTGTCCAACCTTGCCGACCATGCGATTGTGCTGGGGGTGTGCGTGTTGCTGGTTTTGAATTGGCGACAACCCCAACCCGCGCCTCAAGACCCACCCCCCACTCCAACAACTTAACCGCCGTCATGCCCCGTCTAGTGCCATGTCAACCGCTGCCAAAGCGTGTAAGCGTGTGGTATCAAAGACGGGCACCGGGCTATGCTCTTGCTGAATGAGGAGCATGATCTCGGTACATCCCAGAATAATCCCCTGTGCCCCCTCCGCCACCAACTGTTCAATCACACGCCTAAATGCCAAGCGCGAAGCCTCTCGGATCGTCCCCATGACCAATTCCGCATAGATGCAATCATGCACGAGGCTCCGCCCCGCCTCATCAGGAATCCGTACCGACAGCTCAAAGTGGTCACGCAGTCGTCCGGCATAAAACTCGCCTTCCATGGTGTAGCGCGTGCCCAATAACCCCACCCTGTTGATGCCTGCCGAACGAATGGCGTGGGCGGTTGGGTCTACAATGTGGACGAAGGGGATGCTCACCCCGTTGAGCATGGGTTCAACCAGTTTGTGCATGGTGTTGGTGGCAAGGATGAAACATTCCGCCCCCCCACGCTCCAAGCGTAACGCGCCCTGATTGAGCAACTGCGCGGCTTCTTCCCACCTACCTTGATGTTGCAATTGCTCCACTTCATGGAAGTCTAGCGAATACAACAACACGTCCGCAGAATGGAATCCGCCCAGTTGGTCACGCACAGCTTGGTTGATGATGCGATAGTATTCAGCGGAGGATTCCCAGCTCATCCCGCCCAAGATGCCGATGGTTTTCATGATGCGGTTATCTGCTCCGCTTTGGTGCCGATTTGTGCGACATACTGCGCCAAGCCACAAGCAATCACAATGCTGACGAGCAGAACAGGGACAATCCCAAAGGCGTTCCAAATTCCCACTTGGTCGGCAAGCCCACCGAGTAGCTGGGGGAAAACCACAATGGAAAAGCCAATGCCAAAGACCACGCGCGAACTGGCTTTGTCCGCTTGGTTTCCACTCACTTTGATGGCGATTGACAAGGTGAGGGGATACAAGTTGGCAGAGCCGATGCCGGCAATGAACAAGCCTGCCACCCGTGCCAGCGGATAGGGCATCAACCAGAACACCCCAAAGCCCACCGCAAAGGTGAAGATTGCCACCCACAAAAACACGCCCGCCCCGTAGAGTTGTACCAAGCGACTGCCCACGATCCGCCCGATAATCATCGCCAGAAAGAAGAGCGACACCAACGAACTGGCTTGGGTGGCGGGGAATTTGGCAACATTCTCTAAGAAGTCCGCGCCCCAATAGATCAGCGACCATTCCAGCGCGATGGAAAACACCACCACCACCCAATAGAGCCAGAATAGACCCGGTAACGGTTGAGCAGTGTGCGTGCGTTCCGTCGGTTGGGAGGGGGTTGGGAAGGGAAGTTGACGAAAGACGATGAATACTCCCACGCCAAACAGCACCATCACCCACCAGGCAAACCGCCACCCCAAACCTGGGGTCAGTTCACCGAAGGCGACTATCTGGGGACCCACCGCGGCAAAGATCACCGCGATCACGTTGCTTTCCGTCAAGCCAATGGTGCCGTTTTCGCCGTGATAGTCGGCGATGGAACTTTGCAATGTGGTGAGCATGACCGTGCCCACAAAGCCCATCACAAACATGCCCGCCATGCTGACGAAAGGATGCCAAGTCAAGATGACTAGCCCTGCCCCAATCCCCATCCCGAATAAGCCACCCCAAAAACTGCGGTAGCGTCCAAAACGGGCGATCACACGCTCGCCTATCAAGCCGATCAGCAACATGCCCAAGGCGAAGGCGGTCAAGTGTAGCCCCGTGACGGTGTAATTCATGTTGAGTTCATCCCGTAGGAAAGGCACGGTAGGACCAGGCACGGTTTGCAAGTAGGCGAAGTAGCCTAAGCACAGGTACATCAACCATGTGAAACGATCACGCACATAATGGGGACGGTTCATTTTGTTTACGATTCACTTTCTGTTGGTGGGTCAAATCGTGTCCCATGATAGCACGCATTCTGGGGTTGTGTATGCTATGGTGAGGCGTATCTTTCGCCTGGATCCACCAAGAAACGGCGCACGGGACAACACACCCCTGCACGCGCACCCACAATGGGCAAGAAATTGCTCCACAGGGAGTCGGCGTGCCCAGACGAGCGTGAAATACATGCTATCCTTCGCGTTTTTCAATTGGGGTTGACGATCATGCGCGCTGGCACTCCCTTCCTGTCCGTGTGGTATGCTTGCCCGCATTGGTTGCTTCATCCTCGGTTGTGTCAAGAAAGGTTGCCCATGAACTTCACCCATGATACCTACTTAAGCCCCTACACCTGGCGGTATGGCTCGGATGCCATGCGCCACATCTGGTCAGAAATCTATCGGCGCAAACTTTGGCGACGCATCTGGGTTGCGCTGGCGCAAGCACAGCAACAAGTCGGCTTGACCACCCCTGAACAAGTGGCGGACTTACGCGCTCACCAAGAGCAGATCGACCTTGAACGCGCCCATATCATCGAACAAGAGATTCAACACGACCTCATGGCAGAGGTTCACACTTACGCCGAGCAATGCCCCATCGGTGGGGGGATCCTTCATTTGGGCATGACCAGCATGGATGTGGAAGACAATGCGGAGGCGTTGCGCCTGCGCGAGGCGTTGGGGCTTCACTTGGAACGCTTGGGGCAGGTCTTGCATCGCCTTGCCGAACAGATCGAACGCCATGCCGAGACCGTGTGCATGGGCTATACCCACCTTCAACCCGCTGAACCCACCACTGTGGGCTATCGCTTGGCGTTCTATGCCCAAGATTTGCTGGCGGACTGGCACGAGTTAACCCGTTTACGCGGGATGATTCGTGGCAAGGGCGTGAAAGGGGCGGTGGGCACAGCTGCCTCGTATGAGCAATTGTTACAAGGAACGTCCCTTACCGCCGCTGCCCTTGAGGCGCACTTGATGGCATCGCTCGAGCTAGAGCCGTTCGCGGTTTCCCACCAAACTTACACCCGTCGCCAAGATTGGTTGATCGTCAACGCGCTGGCAGGGATGGGCATCACGCTGTACAAGTTTGCTTTTGACTTGCGCCTGTTGCAGTCCCCCATGTTTGGGGAATGGCGCGAGCCGTTCGGCAAGAAGCAGATCGGTTCATCCGCCATGCCCTTCAAGCGCAACCCCATCCATGCCGAAAACATGGATAGCCTGGCGCGGTTGTTGGCAACCCTTCCGCGCGTGATGTGGGACAACGCCGCCCATAGCCTGCTGGAGCGCACCCTAGACGACAGTGGCAACCGTCGCTCGGTTTTGCCGGAGGCATGCCTGATCGCTGATGAGTTGTTGATACGCATGGCGCGTTTGGTCGATCGCTTGACGGTGGATGAAGTCGCGGCGAGTCGTCAGGTGCGCGTGTATGGTGTTTTTTCTGCTACCGAGCGCGTCTTGATGGAAGCAACGCGACGGGGCGCAAACCGTCAACATGTGCATGAGGTGATCCGCACGCATAGCCTGACGGCATGGGAGGCACTCCAAACAGGGCAACCCAACCCGCTTTCCACCTTGCTGATGGAAGATGCCACGCTCAACCAGGTTCTAAGCGCGGAAGAGGTGGGGGCGTTGTTGGATGCGTCCGCTTATGTGGGGATTGCTCCCCAACGCTCCCGTGAGTTGGCAACACAAATCAAAGCGCAGGTTCAATGAGATCAAGCGCACCCCCTTCGTGCAAGGCAAGGCGTGAAGGGGGAAATGTAGCCATGGATCGCGCAGGTCATGAATTCGCCCCTGACCCTGTGAAGTGAGACATGGCGGGGGGCAATAGCGATGCTTGCCGTCATTGTTTCGTATCCGCAAGAAAAACACGAATTTTCAACTTACTTGGGCATATTCTTATCTTGTGTTTACTTTGAGCAGGCATACTGCAACGATAGTTAGGGTATCAATCATTCTTGAGGAGGCCTTGCATGGCAAGCGTTACGGCATTTTCGCTCTTAAACGGACATCAATTCATGAACCTAACCACCTATCGCAAAAATGGGGAAGAGTCCACCCGCCCGGTTTGGTTTGTCGATAGTGGCGAAGCGTTATTCATCTTTACCACCGCCGACAGTTGGAAGATCAAGCACATTCAAAAACGCCCTGAAGTTTGGGTTAGCCCGTCCGATTCACGCGGGACACCCCTCAGCACCGAACGCGCTCAAGGCATGGGGAAGGTGCATGCGAAGGGATCGGAACGCGCCCGTTATGGCAACCAACTTCTCAATAAAAAATATGGTTGGATGAAGTGGATGTTCAATCTAACTTATTGGGTGAGTCGTCGCCCGTATGTCATTCTTGAAATTCAACCGAGTTAAGCCCATGTCGCTCAACCGCGTTTGGATTGCTCGTGTGGTGGTGGCGTTTGTGATTATAACAGGGGTGCCTGCGTTGACGATCTTATGGTTCACGGTGCAAACTGGTCGCCTGCCAGAAGCCTTCGATGAGAGGATGCCCCAAATTCCCCCACCCAACACCGCCGAGACGCTCCGCTTGGCGATGGACAGCACCCCCGTGACGAGTACCGCGCGGTATAGCGGTACGCTCGAGATGGTCATTGAGGGCGTGGGGCAGGTCAGTCCGACCGTGTTTCATGATGCTTTCTTTGGGTATAACCAGCTTGGGCAACGGATTGATCTTGAGCATCCGCTCCCTGCTCGCGCCATCCTGTACGTGAATGAGCAACCCCTCGCGGCGTCCCAACCCAATCCCTTCCATGTATACACGGTTTCAGTTGAAGTGGGCGAAGAAGCACAACCGCTGGTGTTACAACTGCGCGAGGACTTTCCCGCCGATAATGTTGGCGCGTTGAACGTGTACGTTGTGACCGCAGGGGAATAGGCTTGACAGAGGTGGCGTGGCGAGAACTTCCACCACGCCACGCAGCGATCACGATTACTTGTGATTCACACGGAAGGGCATGATCCACTGGGGTTGCCCGTTCAATAAACTGTGCGCATTCTGGCGCATGAAAGCGAGCGTGCTGACAGGGTTGGCACGCTCCGCCACTTGTGGGACGAGTGGCTTGGTTTTGCCCTCCACCAGCGCGATCGGGATGGAACTTTCCACTTGTGCCAGTTGGCGGAGCGTATCGAGGGCGTGGCGTAGGTCTCCCAACGAATCGACTAGCCCATGCTCCAACGCCTGTTCGCCCGTCCACACGCGCCCGCCCCCCACTGCGTCCACCGCGTCGGGGGTCATGTTGCGCCCGTGTGCCACTTGAGCGACAAAATCCTCATACGACTCTTGCACATTCTTGAGCATCCACGCGCGTTGACTTTCGCTGAACGGTTTGGTCAAGCTGAGGATGTCGGCATTTTCGCCACGCGCATATTCAAAGCCTTTGAGGTGGAGCTTATCGCGTAGCCCTCCCACGCTCGGTTTGCTACTGATAACCCCAATCGAGCCGGTGATTGTGCCATGCTGTGCCACGATATGACGGGCGGGCATGCTCACCAAATAGCCCCCACTGGCGGCGACATTGTTCATGAACACCACAATTGGCACTTTGCGGTTGAGTTCTGCTAAAGCGGAGCGCATGGACTCCGCGGCGGTGGCAGCTCCTCCTCCGCTGTCTACCACCAGCAAAACCCCCGCCAAGTCTTCATCCTCCATGAGGGCGCGAACATGACGCACAAAGGTGACGTCACCGGTGCGGGAGGTGTCCACCACAGGGACTGGGATGGGCGAAGAACCAGGGAGCACATCACTTTCGCCGGGGAAGATCAAGCCCTCCACCTTGAGGATGGCAAGATATTCGTCTTGTGGGCGACGTGGGCGCGTCAGCAACAACGATTCGGCATCCTCCCACGTGAAAAGAGAATCGCTCTGCAGGTGTTGGTAAAGCTGTTCTTCGGTCACGAGCGCGTCCACCACTTGGGCTTCTAGTGCCTGTTTCGCCGTGTAAGGGGCACGGTCGATCAAGTCCCGCGCTGCGCTTTCGGTCAGGTTACGCCCCTCTAGGATGCCGTTCAACAGTTGAGCGTATTGGGAATCTAAGAGCCAATTGAGTTGTTCGCTGGCTTCTGCCGACGGTTCAGAGCGTGTGAGGGCATCGTTCGCGCCTTTGTAGGGGCTAATGGCAACCGACTCGATGGCAATTCCCAATTGCTCAAGCGCGTCTTTGAAGTACAACACCTCTTGACGCAAACCCACCGTCAATACAAACCCGCTCGGTTGCATCAGAATTTCATCCGCCCCACACGCCACATAGTAGCGCGCCAGATCATACTCTTGGGCGTAGCACACCACGCGCTTCCCACTTTTACGCAAGCGTTGCAAGCTGTCACGCAGTGATTGTAAATCCGCCAAGCCCAAACCCAGCTCTCGCAGATGAAGCACCACCCCCTTGGTGCGGGTGTCCTGCGCAATCCGCTCAAAACGACGGTCTAGCTCCCACAGGCTCAAGGGGGGTTCACCAAAGAGCCGTCGCTGAATCAAGTTGCGCGATTCAGGCAGGAGGGGCATTTCATCCGAGAGCATGAAATACACATAGTCGAGTTGTTTTGTGCGCAAGCGAAACCGATTGCTGGAGTGAATCCAGAGGCGTTGTAGGAAATAGACCAAGTTCCAAGTTTTGTCCCGCTTTTTCGTAGACATGCCATTCACCTTATCTTCTAATTTTAACGGAGACAAACAGGCATGGGACTAGCAGATTGATAGAAGTTCCAATTATGATTGTGCACCAGTGATGCTATTCTAGGAGTATAGGGTACATTCCCGCAACTAGAAAACTCAAGGGGGTTGTTCTATTCATGAAGGTTGCGTATGGGCATCAATTGTATAAGACGCTTGTCACCACCTTTGAGGAGGGAGTGGTAATGGTTGAGCATCAAGCGGGAAACATGTTCAAGACGACGAAAGTTGCGCAACAGTTGTGCTTTGATACGGGCAGGTTCACCCTCCAGCTAAAAACCATCAACCTAGCTGATGTGGTGGCACAGGTAGTCTCGCTTCAAACCCAAGTGGCGGAAAAGCACTTCATCATGTTGGAATCCATCGCCCGTATCTCGCAAGTGTTCACCACCCTAATTGTGAACGCCATTCACCATGCCACCCCTCTAGGTAAGATAACAGTGCATTTGCTGGCGATGCCCGCCCAAAGCCAGGAACAGGTTGCGTTTGCTCAGGTATCCATCACAGCTATGAAGATCGGCATTTCTTCAAAAGACCTCCCACACATCATCCAGCGTTTACATCGGGTGGATTCGATGGGGCAAGGGAGCGAACTCGGTTTAAGTATTGCTCAAGAAGTTGTTCGTGCCCACAGTGGAGAGATTATCGCTGACAGCAACATCGGTCGCGGTAGCACGTTCACTGTGCGCCTACCCATTGTTACGGTTTGAGGCTAAATCATCGTGTATCTCTCCCTCCAATTCAAATCTCTCCCCTTGATTGTTATCACCATCTACAACGTGTGTCTCATCCTTTTGGCATATTATACCCTTGCCGAACTCATGCTATTGATTGGTTACTTCTTTAAGCGTAACCGCCCATTCGCCCAAGTCCCCCCCGCGGAGCTGCCCACGCTCACGGTGCAACTGCCCATCTACAATGAGCGCGCGGTTGTCGAACAGTTGCTCACCGCAGTCTTCGCTTTACAATACCCTGCCGACCGTCTCACCATTCAAATTCTGGACGATTCCACCGACGAGACCACCCAACTGATTCAACAGATGCTCAAGCTGGCACCCAGCGGCGTAACCGTGCAACACATCCGCCGTCCCAACCGTGTGGGCTACAAAGCCGGGGCACTGACCTATGGCATGGCGCAATCGGCGACGGACTACTACGCCATCTTTGATTCTGACTTCATCCCCGCGCCCGGTTTCTTATTGGAAATCCTCCCCCATCTGCTGGAAGATAACCGCTTGGGAATGGTACAGGGGCGGTGGGGACATTCCAACCCATACGACAATGCCCTCACTCAAGCACAAAGTTTGATGATTGATTTGCACTTTGAAATCGAACAGACCGGACGCTCATCAATGGGCTTGCTCCACAACTTCAATGGCTCTGCTGGGGTGTGGCGTGCGGAGTGCATCCACCAAAGCGGGGGATGGTCGGCAGCAACCTTGACCGAGGACCTAGATTTGAGCTACCGCGCCCAGCTGAATGGTTGGAAGATGAGGACGGTTTCTAGCTTGGTTGTGCCGGCGGAACTTCCCGCATCCATGACGGCGTACAAACAACAACAACGTCGCTGGGCACTGGGAAGCACCCAATGTTTACAACTGCATCTTGTCTCCGTTTGGAAAGCGAAGCATTTTTCACTCTTTCAAAAGGTAATGGCATCCATCCATCTTGGGCAATACATCCCCCAACCCACCATTTTCATCCTGCTATTGGTGACACCGATTGCCCTGCAACTGGGCTTGCTGGATGAGGCATGGGGGTTGCCGGGCATTCTGGGCTTTTTGTTGCCGTTGATGCTCATCATCAGTCAACGCCCTAACGGGGACGGTTGGCGACGCTTGCTCGCGTTCCCCATGACCACCGTGCTGGGAACAGGGCTTACGCTCAATAACTCGCTCGCATTCATCGCCGCCTTCTTCTCGCACGAGGTGGAGTTTCAGCGCACCCCCAAACAAGGGCAACGCAAAGCCATCAGCGATTACCGCATCGGGGCGAACCTGATGGTCGTGGCGGAATTGGTGATGGGGGTGTATTTGTTGTTTGGGGCGTGGCTTGCCCTGAACAAGAACATCCTGATGATCCCGCATCTTTTGATTACAGGCATCTCGTTCTTGGTTATTGCGCTGTGGACGCTGTGGGACAATCGTCGCCCAACCATGCAACTGATCCAGCGCGTTAGCCCCACGCACTAATCAACACGCTATAATAGATCCAAAAACGGAGGATAAATCATGTCGGCGTTTTTGGGCCAAAGCGTATTCATCACGGGGGCGGGGCAAGGGATCGGTTATGCCTTGTGTTCGGCTTTTGCACAAGCCGGGGCGTGGGTGGGGTTGAATGACCTTGACCCCGACTTGGCGCAACAGGCTACCGATGCCATCAATGCGAGTATTGGGCAAGCGCGAGTCTCGGCGGTGCCGTGTGATGTGGCAGACACCTTCGCGCTAGAGCAAGCGTTTCAGGGGTGGGTGGCACAGCACGGGCGGTTAGATGTGGTGATTGCCAACGCTGGCATCACCGATTATGGCACTTTCCTACAGACCACCCCCGCTGATTTTGACCGTGTGACGGGTGTAAACCTGCGTGGAAGCTACTTCACCGCCCAGTATGCCGCCCGTCAAATGGTGGCGCAGGGACGCGGTGGGCGCATCCTCCTCATGTCGTCTGTGGTTGGCTTGCGTGCCCACCGTAACCTAACCGCCTATGGGGCAACCAAGGCGGGCATTGCCCACATGGCAACCTTGCTTGCTTTGGAGTTGGGCGAGCACGGCATCACGGTGAATGCGCTTGCTCCCGGCGCAACCTTGACCGAGCGCACGCTCCAAGATGATCCACAGTACGCCGAAAATTGGGCAAGCGTTAGCATGAACCGTCGTTGCGGAACGGTGGAAGACGTGGTGAATGCCGCCTTGTTTTTGGCGAGTCCCGCCTCTGGGCACATCACCGCACAAACCCTGGTTGTCGATGGCGGTTGGACAGGTCATAGCCCCCTCGCTACCAATCACCCTGATCTGCCGATCGGTCGGTGATGGGGTGTCAGCTTGACCAATTGGGTTTACAATATTGAAAACACCATAAGATTTTATTTCAAGGATTCCTGAACATGACGTTTCCACAATTTGATTTACAGGGGCAAGTTGCCCTGGTCACCGGTGCCAGTCGTGGGATTGGCTATGATGTTGCACGCGCCCTAGCGCACGCAGGGGCACAAGTGATCGTTGCCGCCCGTGATACCGACGCGCTTTCACAATTGGTGGAGCGCATTCATGCCGAAGGGGGGAAAGCAACCGCGCTAGAATTGGACGTTGCCAGCTTGTCCAGCATTCAAGACGGTGTGGCGCACGTGCTGGAGCAGTTCGGCAAGATTGATGTGCTGGTCAACAATGCCGGCTTGGGCTTCAATCATGCTGCGGTGGCGGTGACTGAACAGGACTGGGATGAGATGATGAACGTCAACCTGAAGGGGGCGTTCTTCATGGCGCAGGCGTGTGGACGGGTGATGTTACAGCATGGGTACGGGCGCATCATCAACATGAGTTCACAGGCAAGCGTCGTCGGCATCGCTGACCATGTGGTCTATTGCACCACCAAAGGCGGGATGAATCAAATGACCAAAGTCTTGGCGTTGGAATGGGGCGGGCAGGGCGTGACCGTGAACGCCGTCGCCCCCACCTTCATCCGCACGCCGGGCACTTCTGAACGGCTTGACCGTCCCGAATTCATCGAGAATGTTCTGGCGCAAATTCCAGTTGGGCAGGTGGGCGATACGATGGATGTCGCAGCTGCCGTGATTTACCTAGCGTCCCCTGCCGGCAAGTTGGTTAACGGGCACGTGTTGCTGGTCGATGGGGGCTGGACAGCGCATTAATTGAAAAAGAGGCGAATTGAATTTAAGGTGAGATGGAAATCGCAGATGCGACAAGCGACCGTGGAATATATCATGGGCATTTCAAAAGAAGCGAATGCCTTTGACCAGATTGAGCATCGTTATCTCAATATGACACGTGAAGAAGTGATTCAACACATTAAACACGTTGGGATTCTCCCAGAAAGATTTGACCACGATAGCTCTGAAGAAAAGTTGTGGTCAAAATTCTCGGATGTGATCTTAGCCACTGCGCTCAATCATCTAGGTCTATCATCCCGTGTGATCCGAACACGTGGGAACGCCGCTGATGTTTTTTCGTTTGCCTCTGATTACACTATGGTGGGCGATGCAAAATGTTTTCGGCTAAGTCGGACGGCTAAAAATCAGAAAGATTTCAAGATTAAGGCTTTGGATGATTGGAGACGACAGAACACTTTTGCATTACTGGTCGCTCCGATTTACCAATTTCCGCTAGATCGTAGCCAAATATACTCCCAAGCCATCACCAAGAATGTCACCTTGTTATCGTATACTCACCTTCATTGTTTGTTAGCTTGTCAGCCCCAAACAACCCTGCGCCCATTATGGGAAGTGGGGCATCTGTTAAGTCAACAAAACATTCCGCCGTATGGTAGAAACTATTGGAATACAATTGATAGGGTGGTCGCCGATTTATGTGGGATGCCCCTTGCTTCTTTGAAGCCTTA
This sequence comes from uncultured Chloroflexota bacterium, assembly GCA_903877335.1. Taxonomy (GTDB): domain Bacteria; phylum Chloroflexota; class Anaerolineae; order Aggregatilineales; family Phototrophicaceae; genus CAIRDJ01. The sequence goes on from CAIRDJ010000241.1 coordinate 16,743, forward strand.
TAAAGATGCCGAAGTTTCTTTGATACAGCTTTTGGCAACCGAAGGAATCGACTATTGGCGAGATAAAGTGGAATATTTCCAATCGCTTAGCCGTGAGGAAGCCATTGATCTTCTCATAAAATCTCAGAAGATAGAACAGAAAATACAGACTTTACACAGAGTGATAACGAGAAAATACACGGTGTAGCCTATATGCACGATTACAGAAATAGAATCATCCAGGGTGATTGTTTGGATGTCCTCAAGTTGATCACAACAGGCAGTGTTGATCTGGTGGTGACGTCCCCGCCCTACGATAACCTACGCAGTTATAACGGGTATCAATTTGATGTTGTTCAAACCGCGCAAGCCCTTTATCGTGTGGTCAAAGACGGTGGTGTCGTCGTATGGGTTGTTGGAGATGCCACCCTGAATGGCAGCGAGACGGGCAGTAGCTTTCGCCAAGCATTGGCTTTTATGGCGATAGGTTGGAATTTGCATGATACGATGATTTTTCAAAAGGTGAACCCCATCCCACAAATCTACCGTAAACGTTATCAAAATGTATTTGAATACATGTTCGTTTTCAGTAAAGGGAGAGTCGCCACACATCATCCCATTCTGGTAGACAGTCTGCATGCTGGGCTTGAGCTAAATGGGACGAGCTATAAAAATTATTCCAAACATGAACAGAAACGCGAAAAACGTGCCAATCCTGTCAAGGCTACCAAGCTAAAAGGCAACATCTGGCAATATGTTGTTGGTAAGCGCAAAGAGGATCAAGAAGCAAAAGGACACCCCGCCCCCTTTCCCTGCCAACTGGTCAGAGATCATATTCTTTCATGGAGTAACGAGGGGGATACTGTTTTAGACCCCTTTTGTGGAAGTGGTACGACGTGTAAGGTGGCAAAAGAACTGGGGCGTTTTTATATCGGAATAGAAATTAGCGACGAATACTGCCAATTGGCTGAAGGACGGGTTAGGCAAACCAGTTTATTTGAAGTCAGTAGTGACTCATTCCCTTAGAATCTGCAGGGGTAAGTTGGTTAACGGGCACGTGTTGCTGGTCGATGGGGGCTGGACAGCGCATTAATTCAAGAGGAAATCGGCTTTTTGCTTGTTTCGCTAATGTTAAATAAACGTTATACTTCATGGCAATAGATCACGGCTTAGACAAGTGAGTTTTTATGGTAGAGTCTCCGATTGTTCTTGAGGTGCGTGGGCTAACCAAACGCTTCCCCGGCGTATTGGCGAACGACCACATTCACCTTAAACTTCATAAAGGTCAGGTTCTGGGGTTGCTCGGCGAAAATGGCGCGGGCAAGAGTACCCTGATGAATTTGATCTATGGGTTGTACGCGCCCGACGAAGGTGAGATTTTGGTCAATGGGCAAGCGGTCGCCATCCATGATGCCAACGATGCCATCCGTTTGGGGATTGGCATGGTGCATCAACATTTCCAATTGGTGCCGGTGCTTTCGGTCACGGAAAATATTATGTTGGGCAACGAGTCCTTGCGAGATCGCTTCTTCCGTTTTCTGGACAAGAAAACCGCTCGCCAGCGCATTGTAGACATTGCCCAGCAATATGGGTTACAGGTAGACCCCGACGCGCTCATTCAAGATTTGCCGGTGGGGGTGCAACAGCGCGTTGAGATCATCAAGGCACTGTATCGCAAGGCAGACATCCTCATTCTGGATGAACCCACTTCGGTTCTCACCCCACAAGAAGCAGAGGGGTTGTTTGAGATCATCGAGTCGCTCACTGCGCAAGGAGTCAGCATCATCTTCATCACCCATAAACTCAAAGAGATTAAGCGTGTTTGTGATACGGTGACGGTTTTGCGACTGGGCAAGGTGGTTGGGGATGCCGACCCGCACACCGCCACCAGCGAGGAACTCGCCTCGTTGATGGTGGGGCGGAGTGTGTTGCTACAGGTGGACAAAAGCGATGCACACCCACGCCAAGCGGTGTTACAGGTGGAACGCTTGAATGTCCTCGATGATCGGCATTTGCCTGCCGTGCGCGAGGTCTCGCTTGAGGTTCGTGGTGGCGAGATTGTTGGGATTGCAGGGGTACAAGGGAACGGTCAAACTGAATTGGTGGAGGCGATCACTGGTTTACGGGTGATCCAAAGCGGACTTGTTCGCATTGACGGGCGTGATGTCACCCACGCCACCCCACGCACTGTTACCGAGGCAGGCACCGCCCACGTCCCCGAAAATCGCAGTAAAAATGGGATGGTCAAGGAGCTACCGATCACCGATAACTTGGTGCTTCAAACCTATTACCTTGCACCTTTTTCAAACAACGCGCTTCGTTTTGACCCTGCCATTGAGGAGAACGCCCAAGCCCTCGTCACCCAATATGACGTGCGTACCCCCAGCATCTTCGCGCACGTTGGCACGTTGAGCGGGGGCAACCAACAGAAGGCGATCATTGCGCGTGAATTTTCTCGCAATGCCAAACTGCTGATTGTGGCACAACCCACGCGCGGGGTGGATGTTGGCTCGATAGAATTCATCCACAAGCAAATTGTGAGCATGCGCGATGCTGGCACTGCCGTCTTGTTGATTAGTACCGAGTTGGACGAAATCCTTTCCTTGAGCGATCGTGTGGCGGTCATGGTGGGGGGGCGCATCGTGCAGACGCTCTCTGCTGACGAGCTTGACCGTGAGCGCATCGGGCTATTGATGATGGGCAGCGTACCAGCACAGGAGGAATCCGCATGAATACAACCGTTCGTCCCGCCTTTAGTTGGGGGCAACTGACCCGCCGTTTCGTGCCATTTTTGGCGGTGCTAACCGCGCTCATCTTCACCGTGCCTTTCATGTGGATCACCGGCGCGCGTGGTGATATTTCGCGCGGGTTACAAATTGTTTCCACCGCATACAGCGCAATGATTGAGGGATCGCTTGGACTGGCACTCAACCCGACCATCGCCCCAACCGACTTCGCCCTGCTGTCAACCGTCTTGCAGCGTGACCCCATTGAGTTGGGGGATGTGGGTAAGCTGGTGCGACGCATCGAAGACATCCAAGCGGTGGGCGTGGATACCATGCTGGCGTATGCAGCGTTATTGAACACGCTCAATCTGGAAGATGACATCCTTGAGTCGCTCCCGTCCGATCTTTCGGAGGCAACCGCTACCCTCGAAGCGCAGGGGATTTCCATCACCCCACAGCAAACCGCCGACTTGCTCCAGATTGTTGAGCTGGGAAGGAGCACCATCACCCGCGCATACCCATTGGCGCAAACGATCCAAGCCTTGAACATCACAGACCTGGACGCGCTGAAGCAACAAGCGGATTTGTTGGATCGCTTGGCGGATGAAGGACTCTTGAGCGAAACCGACGCGCTAACCGCCATCCAGTCCGAGCTACCCGCCGTGTTAGAAGCGCATCTCATTGTGCGTCGCCACGGCAACCGCATCCTCACGATGCCCAATACTGCCGCGCGGGGGATTCTCATCACCGACAACAACACTCCCGATGATCCCGCCGATGACCAACCCGAAGCGGTTTGGTTGCGCTTGGGCGGACAAGCTGGGTTATTCTTCCCGCGCGAGTTAGAGAATACCATCGTGCGCTCCATCCCGTTTGTGATTGCCGGGTTGGCGGTGGCGTTGGGCTTTAAGGCAGGCATGTTCAACATTGGCGCAGAAGGACAGCTGTACTTTGGCGCGGTATTTGCGGTTTATGTCGGCTATAGCACCCTGTTCACAGACTTGAGTCCATGGATTCACATTCCCTTTGCGATTGTGATGGGTTTGTTGGGGGGGGCACTTTGGGGCGCATTGCCCGGCATCTTGAAGGCGTACACCGGAGCGCATGAGGTGATCGTCACCATCATGCTGAACTTTGTCGCCATCCGCTTGGTGGATTGGCTCGTCAAAACGAAGGGTCTCATGCTAGACCCCACCGCCAGCACCCCGCGCTCCCCCTATGTCCATCCCTCCGCCCAACTGCCCACGCTGGATTTTCCGTTGTGGGTTTTCGTCATGGCGGCGATGTTGTTTGTCGGCGTGGCATTGTACTTGCGCCGTGACCAATTGGCGAAGCACCCCATCGCGTGGGTCAGTCCGATCTTGAACGGGGCGTTAGTGGGTTTGGTGGGGGTCTTCTTAAGTTGGATCACCGTGCGCGGTGCCCTGCATTTGGGCTTGCTCATCATGATTGGGGCGGTTTGGCTAACGGATTGGTTCTTGGCGCGAACAACCTTCGGCTTTGAAATTCGCACCGTTGGCTTGAACCCGTCCGCCGCCAAGTATGCCGGCATGAGCGTCAGTCGTAACATCATCTTGGCGATGGCGCTCAGTGGCATGTTAGCTGGTTTAGCGGGGGCGATCGAAATGATCGGCGTGATTAAAACCATGCAACCCGAACCCTTCAACGGGGTGGGTTTCGATGCCATTGCGGTGGCGTTGTTGGCGCGCACCAAACCCAAGAACATGATTTGGGCCGGCTTCTTGTGGGGGGCACTCTACGCCGGGGCACCGCTCATGCAAACCCGCGCCGAGATCTCCATTGATCTCGTGCGGATCATTCAGGCACTAATCATTATGTTCATCGCTGCGGATGCCATCATTCGCGGATTATGGCGCATCCCTTCTGCCAGTGCAGAAGAAAAAGCGGCGCAGATGTTCTCCAGTGGATGGGGTGGATAACCAATGACAGGCTTCAAACTAACCCGTTTACAATTCTTCGGGCTATTCTTCATTGTGGTGGGTCTCATTTTGGTGACGCAAGTCCCCGCCCGCATCGCATCAGATGCCATGAGCGGGATCAATCTGGGAGACAACGCCGCCCGTTTGTTCAATCAACCGCGCGTGACCGTGAACGTCCCCACGGTGGGCTACTCCGTCGTGGTTGGCATCGTGTATGTGCTGGTGGGTGCGTCGAGTTTCCTCAACTGGGCGGGGTTGGTGCGCTACCGTAACACCCTCTTGGTGGTGTGCGGAGGGTTGCTCATTCCCACCATCTTGCTCATCACCGCTGCCAACAATAGTTTCAACCTTGCGATCATGCTCCGCGCCAGTTTGCGCCTGTCCACGCCCATCATCATGGGGGCAATGGCAGGCATCTGGTGTGAGCGTTCGGGCGTGGTCAACATTGCCATTGAAGGGATGATGTTGATCGGAGCGGGCATCGGTTTCGTGATGTTCACCCTCTCGCTGGGGACGAACCTGGACATTCGGCAGGCGCAATGGTTGGGGGTGTTGTCTGCCGTGTTGGCGGGTGGGCTAATGGCGGTGCTTCACGCTTGGCTTTCCATCACCTACAAGACCGATCAAATCGTGAGTGGGACGGTGATCAATATCTTGGCGGTGGGGCTAACCAGCTTTCTCCGTCGGGAGGTGCTAATCTCGTCGGAAGCTGGGCGCGAAACGCTCGCCGCGGTCAACCTGCCCCTCCTCAAAGATATTCCCATCTTAGGGGAAGCCATCTTTCAAGGGCAACCCATCTTCTACATGATGCTGTTGATTGTGGTCTTCACCCATATCATGTTGTACTACACTCAGTGGGGCTTGCGCACCCGTGCGGTGGGGGAGAACCCCCACGCCGCCGATACGCTCGGCATCCATGTCCAACGCAATCGCTGGATCAACGTCCTCATCGGGGGGATGATCGCCGGCTTGGCGGGGGCGTGGTTCTCGCTAGAAACAACGGGCAGTTTCGATGATGGGATGACCAACGGCAAGGGCTTCATCGCGTTGGCAGCGATGATCTTTGGCAAGTGGACCCCGTTCGGGGCGGCAGGCGGGGGCTTGATGTTCGGCTTTGCCGAAGCACTGGGCGACCGCTTCCAAATTTTAGGGGTGGCAATTCCCCCACAATTCATCCAGATGACCCCCTACATCGTCACGATCGTGGTGCTGGCGGGCTTGGTTGGGCGAGCAGTTGCCCCCAAGGCAGTAGGTACACCTTTCGTCAAAGAATGAAACAAGCGGAGCAGTGGGCAGGCGCAAACCTGCCCAGTTTGCCCAAGCTAGTTTTTTCTGCGGTTGGTGGGGTAGTCGCGCTCATCACCCCGATTGAGCATCTGACGCGCTTTTTGTACGTCGCTCTCATGCTTCAATAGCACGGTCAGGGTGGTCTCTAACACGGTGCGATCCAACTGCGACGCATTGAGCATGACCAACGCCTTCGCCCAATCAATCGTCTCAGAAATGCTCGGTTGCTTCTTCAAGTCCATCGTGCGTAAGTTTTGCACCATCTCGACTGCCTGTTGTGCAGTACGCGCATTGAGTTCAGGCACGGCATTCTTGACAATTTGCAACTCGCGCTCGTGGGTTGGATAGTCCATGAACAAGTACAGTGCCCGACGCTTGAGTGCCTCCGAAAGGTCGCGCGTGTTGTTGCTGGTGAGGATCACGCTGGGGATATGCTTGGCTTTGATCGTCCCCAACTCCGGCACAGAAACCTGAAAGTCGCTCAGGATTTCTAGCAAGAACGCCTCAAACTCGGCATCGGCGCGGTCAATCTCGTCAATCAGCAACACCACCGGCTGGTCAGAGGTGACGGCTTGAAGTAGCGGGCGCGCCAAGAGGAACCGCTCGCTGAAGAATGCGCTCTCTTGTTGTGCCAGTTGATCTGCTGCTGCGCTCAAGGTGGTGGCACTTTGTAGAATCTCACTGAGTTTGTCGCGTAGCAATTGGGTATAGAGCATCTGCTTGGCGTATTCCCACTCGTACAGTGCCTTGCTCTCGTCCAAGCCTTCGTAACATTGCAGGCGAATCAATCGTCGCCCCGTGACTTTTGACCAAGCCTTTGCCAACTCCGTTTTCCCAACCCCTGCCGGTCCCTCTGTCAACAAGGGCTTATTGAGCTTTTCCGCCAGGAACACCACCGTGGCGATCTCGTCACTGGGCAGATAACCAACCTTGTTCAGGGCATTCTTGACTGCGGACACATTCTGCATTTGAGCTTCTCCCTATAGTGGGTTTACTTTCACCTTTTCACTATAACGCGAAAACGAATCATTGTGGGGATTTCATCGAAGATATTCATGCAATAAAACGATATGGGGTGCGTTTGTCACACCCCATCCTTCACAAGCGGGTTATGCCTGCACGCCATCACCGCTGGCATTGTTGGCGGTGAGGTACGTTTGACGCGCTTCAAGAATGGTTACTTTGGCTTGCGCTGCATCAACCCAACCCTCGTTGGCAACCTTGGTTCCCTGCAAATCTTTGTAGGTCATGAAGAAGTGTTCGATTTCGCGGATGAGATGGGCGGGGACATCTTCCAAGGACTGAAAGTCTTTGAAGTAGGGGTCATCATTGGGGACTGCCAAGACCTTAAAGTCTAGCTCGCCCTTGTCAACCATCTTGAACATGCCGATCGGGCGTGCTTCAATCACACAGCCGGGGAAGGTGGGATAATTGACCAACACCAAAATATCGAGGGGGTCTCCATCATCGGTGAGGGTGCGCGGGATGAAGCCGTAATCGGTTGGATAAAACACCGCGCTATACAACACGCGATCGAGCTTCATCACCCCAGCGGTTTTGCTGTATTCGTATTTGTTGCGGCTACCCTTGGGGATTTCAACAACGGCATTCACCACTTCGGGGACTTCGGGTCCGGAGGACAAATCGTGCAACAGATTCAACATGCTTAAGATCCTTTTCACTACCTGGATAGAAGGGGGCGGATGTTCCCACCCATGCCAGAAAGTATGACCTGCAATGAAAGAATTACCAGTGTCATCTTCTAGCCCACAATCGCTTCTGCCTCAACCTCCACCAGCATGAGCGGGTCAATCAAGCAGAGGCAACAGGGGCTGTAATTCGCTGACCAAATAAGGAAAGGTGTGCAATTCAAAATTACGAATTCCCTGATGCTTATCGAACATGGGTAAACTAGGTTGATTGGTATCGGGAGATGTTTTGTGGGTGAAATCTCCCATAGCTTCTAGCCCAAAGGCAAAACGTTTTAAGATGGTTTTCAGCGCTTCAAGACTATTGTCCATTCCAATCCAACTACGATTCAATTCTGATGCAACGGTAAGCGTTGTCCCTGAACCTGCAAAACAATCTAAAACCAAATCTCCCTCCTGTGAGGAGGCTTGAATAATCCGTCGCAGAAGTTCTGTTGGTTTTTCAGTTGGATAGCCAGTCACCTTGATATTTTGGTTGTGCGCATCTTTGACATCCAGCCATATATCTTGAATTGGGATTCCTTGACTTTCATCTAAATAAATTTTTCGTCGTGGATTTCCATTGCTAGACCAGTAGATTTCCCCACGTTGATCCATTTGCTCAAGGGTTTCGGGGGTGTATTGCCAATGTTTACCCAGTGGAGGGAGCATCCCACGCCAAGCCTGTCCGGTCATGCCATTGCGTTCACCAGGGGCATGTAGGGGTACTTTCTTATAGCGTCTACCCGTATGTTTTTCTACATAGAGATATTCTTGATGAGAATGCTCATCCGTCCAATCGTGATGAGGTCGATTCCATATATATTGGTTGGATTTGGTATAAAACAGAATATAGTCAGAAACGTTGCCATACTGTCGGCGAGTATAATTCTTAGGATTACACTTGCGTCGTGTGATAAAACTCCGAAAATTAGAACGCCCGAACAGTTCATCCATGATAAGTTTGATATGAAATACCATGTTATCATCAAGATGTACATAAATTGATCCATCTTGTGCAAGTAGCTCACGTAAAAATACTAGACGTTCACGCATGAATTCTAGGTAATGTGCACCTGTCAGCAAATCATGATAAGCATTATTACGTGTTCTTGACTTAAATATCTTTTGTGTGGCGAAGGGAGGATCAATGTAGATAAGTTTGATCTGGCTTTGGAGTTGAGTATGACGGAGTAGACTAGCAAGTAAATCTAAGTTATCTCCATAGTAGAGTAAGTTCGGGTTGGAGCATGTGGGAGTGCCATGCCAAACTAATTCTGCAGGAGATGCAGGGTGATCCAAGATGCGCTCAGGGCTTTTTTTCCCCGTATAGCTCAATTGAACCTCAAAAGAATCTGCCATGTTAGCAGAATCCCCTTGAATGGTAGCCCCCCATTTACTTCGATCTTCACCTGTTGCCAAAATAAATTCTTCCTGTCCTTAAGATTTTAACCAATCTAGGGTGATGCGCTCTGAAAACATCCGTATGGTACTGACTATAATTTTCCCCTGCCAACTTGCTTCAAGCTGGGCATAATCATCCCACATAGAACCTAACAATAATCCAGGTCCGTCATTGATGAAGATGATCTTGGTTGTTAGTTGATTCTGCTGGGCATAATTCAAGAACTCATCGGCACAGTTTTGATACCCTCCAATGCGATCATCTTCTTGCGCTCCGCCACGATCTCCATCATATCGAGCAAAACCAATCGATAGAATTGTTTTTTGCTCATCATAGATAATGAAATCGACAGGACGGTTTGGTTTGGGATACATGTTAAAAATATCACCTAACTTGATGTCCGCTCCAGCACGTTGGGGACCTACCAGCGTGAGTTTGGGAAAGTATAATTGGAATAGATTGAAAAAGCGTTCTGTCAAATCATATCCTTTTTGACCACGGCTTTTATACTCCCAAAGTAACGCGCACAAAACTTCATCAGGCATTGGACGAGACTCAAATTGAGATTGTACCTCGTGAATTCGACGAAACGTAGCACCAAACACTGCCTGAATTTCTGTGCTTTTGCTTTTTCGTTTTAACATTTCTACAGGTATATTGGGGCTAACATACTTCCTGAATACCCGTAACAACTGTATACGCATCCAAGTTTCATTCACTTGTGCAATTTGTTCTAAGAGATACGAAGAATCATCTGAAGATTGCAACAGTTGCTTGAATAACACCAAGACAGGCGCATATAGTAGAGTTGCATCATTGAGATAATCAGGGTAGAACTCTCCGCTTGCCAAAGTGATCCACAGATGGGCAGTGTCTTTGTATTGAGCAAAAGTAGCGTGATTCATTATCTAAAGCGACACAATCGCTTCTGCCTCAACCTCCACCAGCATGAGCGGGTCAATCAAACGACTGACTTCTACCATAGCCGTGACGGGACGGATCGTCGCAAAGAACTCGCCATGCGCCCGCCCAACCGCTTCCCATTGACTGATGTCCGTCACGTAAATGCGCGTGCGCACAACATCCTCCAACGATGCGCCAAGTTGTTGCAACGCCTTTTCGATGTTGCGGATGATTTGTTGGGTTTGGGCATAAGCATCCCCAATGCCCACCAGTTGACCGTTGGCATCGGTGGCGGTTGTGCCTGCCACATGGATGATATTCCCCACCTTGACCGCGCGTGAGTAGCCCACAATCGGCTCCCATTTTGCTCCGCTAGACAGGTTAATGCGTTCCATCGTTTGTTGCTCCTCATCGGGTTAGACTAAGATCGGTTGAAGGGTAGGCAATAGCGTATAACCAATTTTCTGCTGGGTTGTTGTGACCAAAAGTCCATGATGGGGTTACTCTTCTGGCTTGGGGTGGGCGGTGTGGAAGGCGTGCTTGACGCGCTGGCGCAAGTCGTCAGTAGGAGCGGTGGGGGCATCGGCATACACGCCCCCGCTTAGGTAGCTAATCCCAATCCAAAGTGCGCGAGAGTGGCGGTACATCAACCCGACGCTACACAAGATGAACCCCAACCAAAACCCGATGTTCAGCGAGCGTGGCAACCCAACTATCAGCTCACCCACGAAGAAGCCCCCTATCGAGACAATCGGGAGCAACGTCATGCTGAACATCAACCCGCCCAAAGACTCCCCACTCATGCGCTCAAAGCGCACGTGACAGGTTGCACACGTTGGGGCAATTTCAAAGGGGGTGGCAAAAATGCGCCCCTGATGGCAATGGGGACAACGCAACCGAACCCCACTGATGAAGAGGGTATGCGTGGCGTGACGCAAGAATTTCCAAGCAGACATGCGGTTTTAATCCATCCCCACCACTTTGCTTCGGCGTTCTAACAACAGGACATCTTTCCATTCCCCATTCAACTTGCCCACGCGCTCACGGTAGCCAATTTCACGAAAGCCACATGCGCGATGAATGGCGGTGCTGGCAACGTTCTCCAAGAAAATCCCCGCCATCAACGTCCAAAAGCCTGCCTCTTCCGACGATTCCACTAGGGCACGCAACAGGATTTTACCAATGCCGGTGCCTCGCGCTTTGGCACTCACATAAATGCTGACCTCTGCCACGCCAACATACACGCGACGGCTAGACACGCGACCGAGTGCTGCCCACGCCACCACCGTGCCTTCTCGCTCGTATACCAACCGACAATTGGGTAAATGGTTGGCATCCCACGCTTCCCATGTGGGCACTTCTAGCTCAAACGTGGCTTGCTCGGTGGCAATGCCTTCTGCATATATCGCGCAGACTGCTTCCCAATCGGTGGGTTGCATGGGGCGAACGCTCATGTAATTTCTCCTGTATTGAGAACGCTGACCAAACGGGGAATCAAAGCCGAAAGGCTATGCTGGGCAATCACTTGTTGTCGCAAATGTTCGCCTAGCTGGGTGCGTTCGGTGTCGTTCAAGTTGCTGATGAGCTGTATTGTAGCGGTCAGTTGCGGGACTGAGTACCCTGTTATGAGCATGGGCGCGTACTCCCCAAGCACGTCCGCAAAGGCGGGGTTGGTGACGAGGGTGGGAGTTTGACACAACATGCTTTCTAGGGCGGCTTTATCAAACAAGCCGACGGGGCTAAGGTTGATGGCGATGCTGGCGCGTTGATACCAATCGCGCACTGCTTCGGCGGAAAGCCCCCCCGTGAAGATGACCCGTTGCGCCACCCCCAAGCGTTCAGCATGGTGGCGTAAGGTCTCCAGATAGGTGGGGTCTTCGCCTTCGGGGATGCCCCCGATGAAAACAGCGGTATAGTCGGGGAGGTGGGGGAGTGCCTCAATGAGCAGTGCCTGTTGCTTGATCGGTTGCAGGCGTGCCACATGGACAATCAACCGCTCTCGTAGCCGAGACGGCGCAGGCATGAAGAAACTCGGGTTGACCCCATGCCCCAACGGGCGCACCTTCGTGCTGGGCAGGGGGAAACTGTTGGGAACGGCGGTGACTACCCGACGCACAAACGGCAACGCACGCTTGAGGTCAGCACTGATCTGGCGATGGGTGTACCACAGGGTGATCGGTTTGCCATACAGCACAGCGAAGGGCGCAATCAACCACGCATAACGGGGGATCATGTGGACGAACACAGCATCACAGCGAGGCAACAACCGCCATGCTTGGCGGTAGAACCCGTATAACACGCGCCACCGTGCAAGCTGATCGCGCGGGGCAGGCGTGGACGTGCTGGTCTTGCCCATCGAGTGAACACGCACATTGGCGGGCAAAATGGCGACGCGCCCCACTTCTAATGCCAAGACATCCACGCGCTCAACATGCTGTGCCAACGCTTCCACCCAGCGCGGAATGAAAGCCGTCGCCCAATCATCCTCATCCATGCGAACGACCAGCATCAACAATCTCATAGGCTCAACCTTAAGCTAGGAGGGGTGCCTGTGCCCATCTTGACGCGAAGGGCAACAGGCAAGCAGATAATCAAGACGGGTTAGCGGTGAGAAATTTCACCCTCACCAACCGGCTCTTTGGTGGTGGTGATGCTTGTCCATTCGGGCTTGTCACCGCGTAAGTGAGCGAAGATCGGCTTTTCGTTGCGTAACAGGTCAACGAAGATGGGCAGATGCTGGTAGGGCATAAACATGTGCCCCTTCTTCTCCTCTTGGTTGAAAGCGGGTTGTGGGAAGGGACTGTCTGCATCGAGGAAATTCACGTCCAGCGTGTATTCATCCCCATGACAACGCACAATCGCGCGTAGCATGATCTTCGTCCCGTTGAAGTCCATCATTTCCAATTGACGAAGGATGACCATATATTCTTTCACTTCAAATACTGCAATTTCTGCCATGTTCAAAACTCCCGTATAATCTTGAATGAGTGTGGTACGTTAATGATAACGCGAAAGCCAGAACATGTCATGGGGATGATCCAATGCATCCCGCGCCACCATCGCATCTGTCGCTCTAGGTTCGCGCGGTTGGTCAAGCGAAAGATGGTGTTGACACCTTCTGTAAGTCGATTGAGGTTGCGGATCAACCTGACAGGAAGCGAGGAAAGTGCTTCCCACGCACCGCGATGTCATGCTTTCTTGCGGGATAGTTGAATCGGGCACGGCGTTCCCTCTGGTTATTTATCCGGCAGGGCGAATTTGAGGGCTTCTGCCACATTACGAATGGGGATGAGTTCTAGCCCTTTGGGCATGCCCTCTGACTGACGACGGGTGCGCGGAACCAAAGCGCGCTTAAAGCCGAGCTTTTGCGCCTCGCTCAGGCGTGCCCCCAACTGGCTTACGGTGCGGATTTCCCCGCTCAAGCCCACTTCACCAATGACCACCATATCGGCAGGGATCACCCGATCCAGATAACTAGAGGCAATGCTCACCGCCATTGCCAAGTCAGAAGCTGGCTCGCTCACTTTTAGCCCGCCGATCACGTTGATGAAAATATCTTGTTCGTGGAGTTTGAACCCAACGCGCTTCCCCAACACCGCGCTAATCAACAGCAAGCGGTTGAGATCCACCCCGTTGGGGGTACGGCGTGGGTTGCCAAAACTGGTTTGGCTAGTGAGGGCTTGAATTTCTACCAAGAGCGGGCGCGTGCCTTCCATCGTGACGGCGATGGTGCTGCCGGATGAACTAATCACGCGCTCGGCGAGGAATGCCTCGCTGGGGTTGGGGACTTCCACCATGCCCTCCCCTTGCATCTCAAACACGCCCACCTCACTGGTTGCGCCAAAGCGGTTCTTGACGCTACGCAACAAGCGGAAATGTTGGAAGGGGTCGCCTTCCAGATACAGCACCGTGTCTACAATGTGTTCGAGCAAACGCGGACCGGCAATGCTCCCTTCTTTGGTGACATGTCCCACCAAGAACACACTCACGCCCGCGCTCTTGGCGAACGTCTGCAGGCGACTGGCACACTCGCGCACTTGTGCCACGTTACCGGGCGAAGATTCGATCTCGTCGGTGTAGACCGTCTGAATGGAATCGACAATCAACACCACGGGATCAACCACGCGGACTTGTTCCATGATGCTACTGAGGTTGGTTTCGGTCAGCAGGAACAAATCATGTGATTGGGTGTTCAAGCGTTCCGCCCGCATTTTGATCTGGCGTGTGCTTTCTTCTCCGCTGACGTATAACACGCGCCCGATGGTGTTGGCAAGCAACGCCGACATTTGAAGCAGAAGGGTGCTCTTGCCGATCCCCGGCGCCCCTCCCAACAGGATGATGCTACCGGGGACGATCCCCCCGCCCAAGACACGGCTAAATTCTTTGACGGGGAGTTCATGCCGTGCGCCCATGTCCATGTTCACGTCAGCAAGGCGCAAGGCAGAATTGACTCCCATTGCCGAACCACCCGTGCGGGGAACCGTGGCTTTGGTGCTTTTGGGTGCCACTTCTTCGAGCACTTCCTCCATCGTGTTGAACTCGCCACAATTGGGGCAACGTCCATACCCTTTGGGCGCTGAATAACCACAGTTCCCACATACATACTTGATTCGTGCTTTTGCCATGCGGTTGTGTCTCGTGGAATTAGGCTGAAACGTTAAACGGAGTTTGGGTTAGCTCTTCGGTGCGCTCCCACAGTTTGCGCCAGTCTTCCACCCGACGCGCTGCGGGAGTTTGGGGACATTCAGCAGGATAACCGCGTGCCCACCAGCGAGGACCATAGAACTTCCCACCCATAGCATCGGAGCTGGTAGCGGCGTAAAGCTGGGGCAACGCGCCCATCTCTTGCGACTGCCCCAGATGGGGAATAACATACTTGAACGCCCATGCTTCCCCTTTATGTCCGCTGGCATCCGCTGATGTGCCCTGTAGGTTGGTGATGGAAAAGCCCGGGTGGGCGGATAGGGCACGGGTGTTTTCGATGTTTGCAGATTTCAAACGGCGGTCTAGCTCATTGGCAAACACGGTCATGGCGAGCTTGGTTTGCCCATACACCCCCCAACGGGAGTAGTTGCGCTCCCAGTTGAGATCATCAAACTGGATGCTTGCGCCATATTGAACGACGCTGCTCAAATTGACAATCCGACTATGGGGACGGTTGACGATCAAATCAAATAGGCGGGCGGTCAAAACGAAATGCCCATAATAGTTGACCGCCATTTGCATCTCAAACCCGTCTTCGGTGGTGGTTTGTGGAATTGCCATCACACCAGCATTGTTCAACAAAATATCAAGGCGATCATACTGACTGCGGAATGCCTCGACAAAGGCATGAACCGATGCTAACCGCCCCAAGTCCAACGCCATCAAGTGCAGTTGAGCATTCGGGATTTCTGCTAGAATCTGCGCTTTGGCACGTTCCGCTTTCTGTGGGTTACGGCACGCCATGATGACGGTTGCCCCTTTCCGCGCCAGTTCACGGCTACTTTCATAGCCTAAACCGCTGTTTGCCCCCGTGACCATTGCCACACGCCCGCTTTGGTCGGGAATGTTGTTCGCTGTCCAGTTGTTAACCATAGATCCATTTTGCTCCTTGTTGGTATCCTGATGGGTTGAGGATCAACCTGCCTCAACGATAGCACAAAACCCGCTGAATACGGCACGAATTTCCACGCGAGAAACGACTTGGTGGGGTGTCCTTGCTGGTCGTTGTGGTATACTGGAGCACGCTTTGTCACGAATTTAACATTGAGGAAAAGATCTATGTCGAATATTTACATCAATGATGCCACTACTGCCATCGGGCGGACGTTAACCGCGCTCTTGGTGTCACAGGGTCATAGCGTTAGTGCCCGCGTCGATACTGCCGCACAAGCGGATGGGTTGCGCCAGGTTGGGGCGTTGCCAGTCTATGGGGATGCCACCCGTACAGGAGAAGTCTTGAGCACCTTGCGCTTGACAGAAGCAGAAGTGGTGGTGAACTTGCTCCCACAAACTTACAACCAAGTCCCATGGTTGGCGCAGGATTGGGCTTCGGGTGCAACTGCGATTCACGGTGCTGGCGTGGCAACCGCTGAAGCGGTACAACAAGCATCCATCAAACGCTACCTCACCACCAGCTTTGCCTACCTCTACCGCGATAACGACCATGCTGTCGATGAAACCGCCAAAACCCGCAAAGCAAAGGGGAATGCGTGGTTCCATGCCTTGCTAGAAGCAGAAACCGCTGCTTTTGGCGCCGGGGCAACAGTCTTCCGCTTGGGGCATTTGTATAGTGCCGAAGCACACGATCCCATCCGTCAACTCGAACAGGTTGTTTTGCGTGCGAACCCCACCCTTACCGGCTCTAAGGCACACCTCACCAACTGGACTCGTGCCGAAAGCGCAGCGCGGGCGTTGGCGGGGGCGGTGCAAGCAGACACCCTCGACAGCGTTTATAACCTGGTTGACCATGAGGCAGTTTCTGCCTATGACGTGTTAAGCCTGTTGTCGCGCAAGTTGGGCTTGTCCACCCCACCAAGCATCCCGAATTTCCTTGCCAACCTACAATATGGAGAGGATCACATGGCGGTTTTGCATACCAACGTGAGCGTGAGTAACGAGCGTGTGAAAACCGCGCTCAACTGGAAACCACGCTTTCACACGATGGATGCCAGTCTTGAAGATGTCTTGTTAACTTGGCGCGCGACGGCAGTGATTCGCTAATGGCGCCTCTGAAGGCAATCCTATTTGACATGGACGATACGCTCATTGACTGGAGCCAGGGTGATGGTAGTTTTCATCAACTGGAGTTAGAACGTTTTCAGTCAGTGTGTGATTACTTGGTGGGGTTAGGCTATACCCCACCCTCCCCCGCATGGTTGGTGGAGCAACTTCCGCAGCGGGCAGAACGCGCGTGGAAAATTGCCCACGAGACCTTGATCTCTCCCCATTTGCCACAACTCATCATGGACATGCTATTTGAAGCGGGAATCCCTAACACCGCGCTAGATGTTCCCACCTTCATTGAATACTACGGTTGGGACGCTGCGCCGGGCGTGATGCCCTTTAGGGATGTCCCTCCTGCATTGGACATCTTTGTGCAACACGGCATCCAACTGGGAATCGTCACCAATGCCTATCAAACCGCTCCCATGCGCCAGCGTGAATTGAAAACGCAATCCCTGTGGCACTACTTCCAGCACTGCCTCATCACGGCGGCGGACGTTGGGCGGTTAAAACCGCATCCGTCGATCTTCCAAGCGGCACTGTCTGCCCTAAACGTACAACCGCATGAAACCGTATTCGTAGGGGATAACTTGGTTGCGGATGTCTTGGGAAGTCAGCGCATGGGCATGAAAGCGGTGTGGCGCAAGGTGGCACATCACCACTATTCACAGGCAACGCAAGAGAGCATTTTGCCCGACGCAACCATCACAGATTTCACCCAACTTTTTCCGCATTTGGATGCTTGGTTTCCCGCGTGGCGATGAACTCTCCCCTCTACCTATTAACGGACTCTGACCGAAACCTGATTCTGACGGGCTACACTGGACCTAACCAACCGGCGTTGGGGCGTGAACTGGCGGAGCGTTTGGGCAGGCGTTTGGTCGTTGTTGAAGAGCGCGTGGAGCAACTCGCAGGCATGCGCGTGGAAGAAATGCGAGAGACCTTTGGCGTGGCGCATCTGAAGACGATTGAGTTGCAAGCACTCGACGAAATTCTGCTCAATCGCGGTGTGGTGATACGGGTGAGCGGTGACACATTAGTGAGCGGAAATATGCTTGAACGCCTAGCCGAGACGGGACCTGTTTTCTGTTTGGTGGCGCAACTGGACGCTGTGCTGAGTCGCTTACACCTAGCGATGGGCACGCGCTTTCAAGACCCTGCCGAGCGCGACTTAGAGCTAGGCAAACTCAAGACGGCGTGGTCGGCGCGGGGCAAAGAGGGGGTCATTGAGATTGATGCCACCTATCTGACACACTCGCAAACCGTAGAGCGCATCCTCACCCAATGGCGCGACTTGGCACTTAGGCGGGTATAAGTTGCGATTGGGCGGGGGGCATTCTAAACACCCCCCACCTAAACGATTAACTAGCGGTACGGCGTGCGTCTACAATATCCAATGCCCGGAGCATCGTCTCTAACGCGCCCTGAATGTCCCCATCGGATACATGAATACGGATATTACGGCGTTTGTGATCTGTTAATGCCTTGATGTCGCCTGCTGCTTGGGCGGTCTTAAGCGTGCCGAAGTCATAGCCTGCTTGGGGAATCTCAACGCGCTCGACATCATCATGCGTGAATTGGAAGAACACCCCGTTATTCGCTCCGCCTTTGTGCAATTGACCGGTGCTGTGCAAGTAGCGCGGACCGTAACCATACGTCACCGCGCGACGGGTGGCGTGGCGCAAACGCTTTTGCAAGAGTTGTAGCGTGGCGGAGGTTTCCTCCGTGACGGGCGCGTAGGTTAATATGCCGAAGTAATCCCCAGCGCGCGTGCCCACAATTTGCGCGGCGATCACTTCAACAATGTTTTCGCTGTTGAAGTTGTGTTGCTCGCACAGTTCGCGCAGCGGTTCACGGGTGCTTGCGCTCATGTACAAGCTGATTGCCCCGTTGGTGAGGTCTGGCGTTTGCGTGGGGAGCGTGCCGTGTTCAGCAAAATACTTGAGCAATTCGTCGGTGTTCGCCTTTGCCTCTGAAACGTTCGGCTCATCAAATGGGTTGATCTTGAGCATGTAGCCGGCAATCGCCGTGCCATATTCAAAGCGCAAGAATTCCCCTGCGAGGTCGTACTTGTCCTTGAGATGATAGGTGATGCGCGGTTGTCCCGCCTCGCGCAGGGCACGCACTTTGGCATCCATCTCTTCGTTGTCATCCGCGCCCACCAACTTGAGATAGATGAATACGCGGTCGCTGGCGTAGTCTTGCGCCGCAGCGATGGGTCCTCCCACTACGGGAACCACGCCCACACCCTCTTTGCCGGTGCTTTCCGCGATGAGTTGTTCCGCCCAATCACCAAAGCTGGCGATTTCTTGGCTAGCAACAATGACCAACTTATCGCGCTTTTCGGCGTACATTTGCCCCATGATTGCCCCCAACCACAAGCCCGGATGTTGACTGGCGGGGATGTCCTCGCCCATTGCCATGAACATGCGCGTGGCACTTCCCCACAGGCGATCCAAATCTAAGCCGATCAACGCGGCGGGCACTAGCCCAAAGTAGCTCAAGGCGCTGTAGCGTCCGCCAATGTCGGAGGGATTGATGAACACATCCATGAACTGATTTTCTTGGGCGATGGTTTGCAGGATGCTTCCTTCATCCGTGATGGCGAGGAATTGGCTTCCGTTGTGATGGGTGAGTTCAAAGAAGTAGCGATAGAACGAGAGCGTTTCTAGCGTGCCCCCACTCTTGCTAGAGACGATGAAGAGCGTTTTCTCCAGATCAACTGCATCACGGATGGCAGTCACTTGGGCAGGGTCGGTATTGTCTAGCACGCGCAAATCGGGGAAACCTGCTTGTTGCCCAAACGTCTTGAAGAGCACTTCGGGCGCAAGGCTACTGCCCCCCATTCCCAACAAGACCACATGCTTGAACGCGCTGGCTTGGATGGCGGTTTGCAATGCCTTCAAGCGTGGCAAGTCCATCGTATCCAGCACATCCAACCATCCCAAACGGTTGACAATCTTGGTCATGACGTTAGGGTTGTCTTTCCAAATGGTGGCATCCTTGTTCCAGATGCGCCCGTTGATGTGTTCGGCATCCAGCTTGGCGAGGGCAAAGTCAACCGCTTGGCGGTAAATGCCCAGCGCGGTGTGTTGCGTGTCCATCGCGTTCGTCATGAGCATGACGCGCTTGGTCTCCACTTGCCCGATCAGCTTATCGAAGCTGTCCACAAACTTGTCGATCCCTTCGTGTTGCAAGCGTTCGGTGACGGCGTGCATATCCACCCCAACTTCTGCCAACTTGTTCATCACCTGTTGGGCAGCATCGAGGTCTTGGGTGAGCGTGTTAGCTGGGGTGGCGGTGGAAGCGGTGAACGCCTTGAGCGTGCTGGGGGGCAAGGTGTTGACGGTGTGCTTGCCGATGAGTGCGTCCACATAGTAGGTGGCGGGGTAGTTGGGGTTTTTGGTGGAGGTGGAAGCCCACAACGGACGTTGCACTTGTGCCCCTGCTTGGCTCAATACAGCGAAGCGTTCCCCTTCAAAGAGGCGTTGGTAGCTGGCATAGGCGAGTTTGGCGTTGGCGATTGCCGCTTTGCCCAACAACTCATCACTCATGCGGATGCGGTCAAGGTCGCGCCCGGTGGCACTGCGCACATTGGCGTTCAACAAATCATCCACCAGCGAATCAATCCGACTGATGAAGAAACTTGCCACAGAAGCCACCTTGCTCATGTCGCCACCGCTGGCGTGCAGGCGTTCGACCCCGCGGATGTACGCCTCTGCCACCGCTTCGTAATTTGCCACCGAGAAGATCAAGGTGACGTTCACGCTAATGCCACTGGCGATAGTCTCTTCAATCGCGCTTAAGCCTGCTACCGTCGCTGGAATCTTTATCATGAGGTTGGGGCGGTTGACGGCGCGGTAAAGGCGTTTTGCTTCTGCCACCGTGCCTGTTGCATCGTGCGCCAACTTGGGCGAAACCTCTAGGCTAACGTATCCGTCTTGTGCTTGGGTGCGATCATACACACCGCGCAACAAGTCCGCTGCGTCTTGAATGTCGCGCACGGCGAGTTTCTCATACAGTTCAACCGCGTCTAAGTCCAGATTGGCTTGAATGACCCCGTCATAATCTGTGCTTTCGCCGATTGCCTGTTGGAAGATGGACGGGTTAGAAGTGAGACCCAACACGCCCCCCACTTCTACTAACTGCCGAAGTTCGCCGTTATCAATGATCCTGCGCGAGATGTTATCCGTCCAGATGCTTTGACCCAATGACTGAACCTGTATAGGTGGAATGGTCATGCCTTTACTTGCTCCTTCTCTGTTAGCCTAATAAGTGTCGTGCCGCTTGAATAACCGCACGAGCAGTGATGCCATATTCTTCATAAACTTTTTCGTAGGGGGCACTTGCGCCGAAGCGATCTACCCCGATGCACACCCCATCCATGCCGACATATTTCTGCCAACCCGTTGTAACACCTGCTTCTATACTAACACGCTTGCGTACAGAGGAAAGTAACACACTTTCCCTGTATTCAGCAGGTTGTTCATCAAACAATTCCCAACACGGCAACGAAACCAACCGCGCTTTGATGCCCTCCGCCGTGAGGGTGTGGTATGCCTCATGGGCGATTTCCACTTCGCTTCCGCTTGCCATGAGAATGACATCGGGCGTGCCGTCGCTATCGGCGAGGACATAACCCCCCCGTGCCACCCCATCCGCTACGCCATCTGCTGACAGCGACGCCACGTTTTGGCGCGTCAAAATGATGGCACTGGGCTTGGTCAAAGTCATGAGGGTGCGCCATGCTGCCACCGTTTCGTTGCTGTCCGCCGGGCGAAAAACGTACAAATTGGGGATCAAGCGCAATGCCATCACATGTTCAACCGATTGGTGCGTGGGTCCGTCCTCGCCCAAGCCAATGCTGTCATGCGTGAACACATACACGGCGGGGAGGTGCATCAACGCGCCTAAGCGCATGGCAGGGCGCATGTAGTCGCTGAAGGTTAAGAACGTCGCACTATAGGGCTTGATGATCCCCCCGTGCAACGCCAACCCGTTCACAATCGCGCCCATCGCATGTTCACGCACGCCGAAGCGGATGTTCCGCGCGGCAGGTTGGTGGTGGGCGGTGTGGTTGGCACCCTTGATGAGCGTCTTGGTACTGCCGGCAAGGTCAGCATCACCGCCGATCATGGTCGGGAAGTGGGTGGCGATCGCGTTCAGCGCGTCCCCTCCTGCGTTGCGCGTGGCGTTTGAGGCGGTGTAATGGGGCAAGTGTTGATCCCATCCTTCCACCAACACCTGTTGAAGCGCGTTATCCAACGCCTGCGCTTGGGCGGGATTGGCAACTTGCCACGCGCTGAACAGCTCTTGCCATGTGGATTCAGCTTGCGCCCCGTGTTCGATTGCCTCACGGAAGTGGGCGAGTGCTTCTGCTGGGATGGCGAATGGCTCGCTTTCTGTCCAACCGAGTGCCTGCTTGGTCAAGCGCACTTCGTCTTCACCCAAGGGCGAGCCGTGCGCTTTGCTGCTGTTCGCCTTGTTGGGGCTACCATAGCCGATGGTGGTTTTGATCTCGATCAACGTCGGGCGTTGGGTTTCGGTTTTCGCTTGGGCAATCGCTTCGCTCACATGGGCATACTCATTCCCTTCGGCAACGCGCACGACGTTCCAACCTTGTGAGGCGAAACGCTGGGGGATGTCCTCCGTGAAGGTCATGTTGGCTTCGCCGTCGAGGGTGATGTCGTTGGAATCGTACAGCACGATCAGCTTGTTCAGTCCCCAATGCCCCGCCAAAGCGCACGCCTCGATGGCGACCCCTTCCATCAAATCCCCATCCCCTGCCAGAACATAGGTGTAATGGTCGATAATGGCGTGTTCGGGCGTGTTGAAGGTTTTCGCTAGAAATGCCTCCGCCAATGCCATGCCCACCCCATTTGCCACCCCTTGCCCCAACGGACCGGTGGTGGTTTCTACGCCGGGGGTTTCGCCATATTCAGGATGACCGGGGGTGGGGCTTCCCCATTGGCGAAAGTTCTTGATGTCTTCCATAGACACATCAAAGCCTGTCAGATGGAGCAACGAATACAACAACATGCTCCCATGCCCTGCACTGAGGATGAAGCGGTCACGGTTGAACCAGTGTGGATTGCGTGGGTTATAGCGCAGGTGTTGCATCCAAAGCGCGTAAGCCATGGGCGCAGCTCCCATCGGCAAGCCTGGGTGTCCGCTGTTGGCGCGTTGCACCGCTTCAATGGACAAGACCCGAATGGCATTGATTGCCAGGGTGGATAATTCAGAAGATGTAGCCAAAAATTCTGCTCCTCAAAAACTACAAGGTACAAGTTTCAATCAAAAAACTATTCAATCGCCTCCAGTATAACACCATCCCCACGCGCGGTGGCTAACGATTTTCCGAATTTACCCGAAACCGTCCGCCAGCGTGGCGCGTCACGCCCCAAGCAACACCGCACTTTTGGAACAATTGAGCGAATTTTCGTGGAATGAAATCGCACGCTGTGCTATGATAGAATGACGTGGCACGCCAGAAGATGGGATCGGTTCATCCATGCTGTACTATCAGAACGACCAAATCACAATCTACAACGATAGCGTTCTAGCTATTGATAGCATCCCTGCTGGGAGTGTGGATTTAATCGTCACCTCGCCCCCTTACAATGTCTCAATTGATTACAACAGTCACGCGGACGATAGCACCTATGAGGAATATTTAGCCTTCTCTGAACAATGGATGCGCCGTTGTTATGACTGGCTCAAGGATGATGGGCGGTTCTGTTTGAACATCCCACTTGACAAGAACAAAGGCGGACAACGAAGCGTTGGGGCAGATTTCACCCAACTTGCTCGGTCAATCGGCTTCCAATATCACGCCACCATCATCTGGAATGAAGGCAATATCTCGCGCAGAACTGCGTGGGGATCATGGATGAGCGCGTCCGCCCCGTTTGTGATTGCGCCGGTTGAGTTAATTGTCGTGCTGTATAAACGGCAGTGGAAAAAGATTTCTGGCACACGTCAGAATGATGTCACCCGCGCCGAATTTTTGGAGTGGACAAATGGCGTGTGGACATTCAACGGGGAGAGCAAGAAGCGCATTGGACACCCTGCGCCCTTTCCTGTTGAGTTACCGCGTCGCTGCATGAAGATGTTCAGCTATGTGGGGGATACCGTGTTGGATCCATTCTTGGGGAGCGGGACGACGTTGGTCGCTTGTGTACAGAATAACCGCAAGGGCATCGGCATTGAACTCGATCAACGCTACAGTGAATTGGCGCACAGGCGCATTGACGTAGCCAGCATTCAACAACTCAAATTACTGGTTGAGGAGTAACTCACATGGAAACGAAGCTGACCATCAGCGCACTCATTCTTGAATATTTCCAACAACACCCCAAGCGTCCCCTCCAACATGGCGAGGTAGTGGATTGGGTGGAAGAACAATACTTGCAGGCGTATGGCAAGAAACCGCGCGATACTTGGCGCGGGATTCGTCAGCTACACCAACAAGGCAAACTCATCAAGGTGGATAAGGGTTTATACATGTATGACCCCGACCACATTGCTAACCCAATCCTAGAGGAATTCACACCCGATCAGAAACAAGCGATTTTGGAGCGTGATGGTTATCGCTGTGTGGTGTGTGGCTTGGGCGAAGCAGACGGGGTGGACTTGCAGATAGACCACATCCGCCCCAAAGACAAGGGCGGACTAGCCACTTTAGAGAATGGGCAAACGCTTTGCACCAAGCACAATTTGCTCAAGAAGAACTATGGACAGACTGAAACCGGTAAGCGACTCTTCATCAATTTCTATAGGATTGCTGTTGACGAGGACGATGAAGAAATGATTCAGTTTTTCACAGAAGTTTTGCAGGTGTATGATAAACATTCTGTCGATACGCATATTGAATGGAAACCTGTTACCCGATAAAGAGGTGGAATATGCACATACACATTCAGTTATTCGGTGGGCTACGCGACTACCTCCCCCCTGCGCAACGGGGGAAAACCACCCTCAGCGTGAGCGAGGGGGCAACCGTTCACGATGTCCTAGCGCAACTGGGCATCCGCACCCCCGTGATCGTCAACATCAACGAAACCCACGAAGTCGAACCGAGCTACCCCGTCCGTGAGGGAGATAAGCTCTTGGTGGTGGGGCATTCGTCCGGTGGTTGACCCCGCACCCTTGACCTTTTGGCAACACTTCCGCACGGCGTACCCTGCCTACGCGGATTCGGTGGCAACCGCTTTTGGGGAGCGTCCGCGCTGGATCAAGCAACTCATCAAGTGGGTGGCGTTTCCGTTCACGCTGGAGATGGTGCGCTTGGGGCATCGCTATGAGTCGCTCGTCAACCAAGATGGAAGCGTTCAACGCGCCAGCGAATGGCTCTTGAAGACGTGTTCGGGCGGGGTGACGGCGCACGGGGCACACAACATCCCCAGCACAGGGGCATTGCTGATTGTGGCAAACCATGCCGGCATGGGAGATGCCATCGCCATTCACACCTTTCTACCGCGCCATGACATCTATACGGTGGTCTTTCAGCGTGGGCTATTGGCGGGCTTGCCGTCGTTTGTCAACTATTGCATCGTGATTGATGAAGCCGATCCCATCGGCTCGATCCGCCAAATCGTGCGCGTCCTCAAAGACGGTCATGCGGTGTTGCTCTTTCCGTATGGGCAAATCGAACATGATCCGGGGTTGGACTTGCCACAGGCAACTCAAACGCTGGAGGGATGGTCTCGTAGTGTGGAGATCATCACGCGCCACGTGAAGGACGTTGCCGTTTTGCCAACTGCTGTGGGGGGAGTCTTGTCACGTCGGGCATTGCGCCATCCCATCGCCCAACGCTTCAAAACCTTCAACCGCCAGTCTTTTTTTGCTGGCACGCTTCAGTTACTATTCAAAGCATACCGTGATGCGTGGGTCGATGTTCATTTTGGAACGCCCCTGCGCCAGTCGATCAACCATGAGGTTGTTCAAGCACAGATGCGCACGTTGCTTGCGCAGGTGCATCAGCAACAAACGGAACGGTTCGGCACTTATCCCCCGTCTTCATGAAAAGAGGAACGTTATACCCAGTCTATTTTGGGTTTGCGGATAAAGTAGGTACACTTTGGATAAGATCGTCAGCAGTTGAGATAGATGAAATATGACCCCCTTGATGATTACGCGCGAGGTCAGCGCACGCATACCCACCGCGTATGGGATGTTTGATCTGTTGGTCTACACCAACAATCGGGATGCCAAAGAGCATCTTGTGTTCAGCGTGGGCAATCACCCCCAACCCGAACCCACCCTCACGCGCATTCATTCGGAGTGCTTCACAGGGGACGTGATGGGGTCACGCCGTTGTGATTGTGGCGAACAGCTTCACCATGCCATGCAGATGATTCAAGCGAGCGGGCATGGGTTGATCTTGTATTTGCGCCAAGAAGGGCGGGGCATTGGCTTGGTCGATAAACTCAAGGCATATAACTTGCAAGATCAAGGATATGACACGGTGGATGCAAACCTTGCGCTGGGGCACGCAGAAGACGAGCGCGACTATCACATCGCCCATTTGATCTTGGCGGATTTGGGGGTTTCGCAATTGCGCCTGATGACCAACAACCCCAGCAAAGTACGCGCCCTCAGCACCGACACCCTCACCATTGTGGAGCGCGTCCCCCTTGAACCGACCTTGCTCCCCGAAAATACCCACTATCTTCAGACCAAAGTGAACCGCATGAATCACCTGTTGACCTTGCCCGATGACCCCAACCGTCCCCGTGACTGAATTCTTCCGCCCCCAACTGTGTGGAGATGGCTTGCCGTTCGTCACCGTCAGCTATGCCCAAAGCCTCGACGGATGCCTTGCGAGCCACGACCACCGCGCCCTCGCGTTGAGCGGGCAAGCCAGCATGACGCTCACGCATGCCATACGCGCCGGTCACGATGCCATTCTGGTGGGCGTGCAAACCGTGCTGAGTGATGATCCCATGCTCACCGTGCGGTTGGTGGCGGGCGCACATCCGCAACCTGTGGTGTTGGATTCTCGCCTACGCTTTCCCATTTCTGCACGGTTGTTGACGCATCCGCGCGGAGTGTGGGTTGCCACCGTCACCCCACCGCCCCCTACGCTTGCCCCCGCGCTCACCGTGCTACACACGAACAGCACCCCGAACGGACAGGTAGACTTGCCCCATCTGTTGCAACAACTAGGGGAACGGGGCATCCGTAGCGTGATGGTGGAGGGGGGCGCAACCGTGATCGCTAGTTTCTTGCAGGCGCGGTTGGTGAATCGGGTGATTGTCACGCTCACCCCCCGTTACTTCGGGGGGGTTGGCATTGCGCACACCTTACGAACCGCCATGCCCATTGCCCTGCCCCATCCGCACTGCTTCGCGCTGGGGGAAGATTTCATCCTATGGAGTGATTTGACATGATCGCACACCTGCTACAATTTGTTGCCGAACGGCAAGTAAGCGTGATCGAACAGACTTTACCCCCGCTACAGGCGCATCAAGTGCGCGTGCAAACCACGCTTTCGGCGATCAGTGCCGGCACCGAGTTACTGGTCTTTCGCAACCAGTTCCCGCGCAATATGGCGGTGGATGCCAACATCGACGCGCTGGCAGGGGCGTTCGCCTATCCGCTGGCGTATGGGTATGCGTTGGTGGGGCGAGTGGTGGAGGTGGGGACGGCGGTTGAACGAAGCTGGCACGGACGGCGCGTGTTCGCCTTTCATCCCCACGCCAGCAGTTTCATCACCACGACGGACGCGCTCCTGCCCATCCCCCACGGGATCAGCGATGCCGACGCGGTGTGCCTGCCCAACATGGAAACGGCGGTCAACTTGGTACAAGATGGTGCCCCGTTGCTGGGCGAATCGGTGGCGGTGTTCGGGCAAGGGGTGGTGGGCTTGTTGACCACCGCGCTGTTGAGCCGTTTTCCGCTGGGGCATTTGGTGACGGTGGAGGGCTTGCCGATACGGCGTGCCACCTCGTATCAAGCAGGGGCGCACAACAGCTTGAGCTTGGATGCGGTTCCGCCCACGCGCTTCGACCTGATCTTTGAGTGTTCTGGAAGCCCGTCTGCTTTGAATACCGCGCTGGGTTGGTTGCGCCACAGCGGGCGCGTGGTGGTGGGGTCTTGGTATGGGGACAAAATGGTCACGCTCAACTTAGGGGAGTCGTTCCATCGTGAACGCTTGCGCATCATCAGTAGCCAAGTGAGTACGCTTGCGCCCGAGTTAAGCGGACGCTGGGACAAAGCACGACGAATGAGCGTGGCGTGGGAGGCGTTGCGGTGGGTAAAGCCCTCCCGTTGGATCACCCACCGTTACCCCCTAGCCGATGCGCAAACCGCCTATCACCTGTTAGACACCGCCCCACACGATGCGTTGCAAGTGGTGTTTGAGTATCCTGATTAGGGCGTGCATGTTACAATCGGTGGCGTTCATCCAACCGACAAACGAGGGGTCTTATGTCGAGCAGTTATGGCACTATCCTATATACCGATGTCTTGAATCGCCTGAAGGGTACAGGCTGGAAAATCGTCGCCCAATCCACCGACGGCATCACCATTGAGAAGCAGGTGGGTGCGCCCGGTTGGGCGGTCATTCCGCTGGCATTGGTGCCCGTGTTCGGCGCACTGCTGGGGGCGTTGTGGGTGTACTTGGCAGGCAAGGCAACCGTGAAGATTGAACGCCACCTCACGAAAGCGCGTGTGGTCGCGCCCAAAGTAGCGTTTGATGTCAACCGTGAGGAGGACTTTGAGGACTTCCTCGCGCAATACCGCTTTCGTGGGCACGTCCATTACATGCCCATTCTCGTTGTCGGTGGCGTGACTACCTTCTTGCTGATGCTGCTGTTCTCGTTCAGCGTCGCTTAAGGCGTGACCGTTAGCGTGGGCAACGGGATTGCTGTTGGCGATGGGGGGGCGGTGGGCGCGGTCAACGTGGCGAGGATGTTGGGGTCGGAGGGGTCTAAGAAGCACAAAATGCCATCGCTAATGCCTTGTGCCATCTCATCGGTTTTGGTGGTCAATATGTCGCGGTCAGAATATAAGAAGCCCAATTCAATGATGGCAGCCGGCGTGGTTGGGTTGATCTCACGGAAGATATGATAGTCGGTCATGTCGCGCGTCAAGCCATATCGCCGTTCAATTTGCACCTGTTGCCCATAGAACGCTCCCACACATTCCACCAGCAATTGATCGTTGCCACTCCCTGTGCGCGCCGCTGCCGTAGAAATCAAATATCCTGAAACCTTCTGCCCATAGTCCACACACGTATTGGCATGAATGGAGACCAACGCATTGGCGGTGTAGCCCGCAAGGCGCGGGTCAAACTCGTCCAGCAGATCAACCGTGTAACCCCGATTCTGCAGATTACGAATGACGATGGTGGCAACATTCAAATTGACCTCGCGCTCGGTCAAGCCATCTGGACACACCGCGCCGGGGTCATCTTCGGGACCGCGATGCCCACTGACAATCCCGATGCGTCGCAGGTAATTGGGGGTTTGCGGTAGCTCGGTGGGAACAATCAACTCCACTTGATGGGTTGCAGTTGCCAACGCCACGCTGAGCGTGTTGCGCACGTCGGGCGCGATGAACTGGGGGGCAGTCCACCAGGTGAAGATGGTGGCGGTGACAGTGGAAGAGACCAGCACAATAATCATGGAACGCACCACCCCCCCAAACGCGCTGACGGCGCGCTCGCGTCGTCGCTCTTGGCGACGTTGCTGGCGGGCTTGGCGAAGGCGGTCGCGCTCGTGTTGGTGCGCAGGGGCAGGCGCGTCCGCTGCCTCCGCAAGGCTTGCCACAGCAGCAATGTCGATGCCGTGCGCAGGAGGGGTTTCCTCCAACTCGACGGGCGGGGCTTGGGGCGCTTCTCGCGCTTGCACCGTGTCCACTTGTTGCTGTGCTGCCTGTCGGCGCATCATCTCCAGAAAAATGCTGGAGGCTGAAACCTGATCTTCTGGATTAGGAGCTGGATGATTCATGCTGCTTGCCAAACATGTGCTGGTAACTGTCAAAGATGGTAAGCGAATTGTGCCGTGTGTTCAAGTGAAGGCGTTGTGCTAAGTGGTTGATTAAATTGAGAGTTGGTGAAAAGTGCTCTCAGTTTGGGTTGCAGTGATTACGATCCCTTGCGTACAATGTAACTATCTCAAAGTGCTGTGACAGGGTATAATCACCCTCCCACCAAAACTAAACTGAATCGGTCACTATACAGCGCAATTATTTGAGTTTCAGCGGGATGAACAGGATTATGGCAGAAGGGTTTTTTGACGGTCGCTATCGATATGATTTAATTTACCCCAGGGGACGCTCTGGGGAAACTTTGCGTGGCGTGGATACGCTCCATAACGACCGCCCCATTGTCATTAAACGTCCTGCTCCGCATGACGCGCCCCCCATCCGCGCTGGGCAAGAGGTGAGCATCCGCAACGAGCGTGATGCCTTGCGGGCATTGGCGGGACATCCCGTTCTAACCGAGTGGGTGGGCGAAGGTCACTTCATGATTGGTGGGGTGTCCTATCAATACATCGTGATGGAACGTGCCACCGGCGACATCGTGGAAGAGACCGTCTTGCGCCTGGCGGAAACCGGCAAACGCCTGCCCTTGCTAGAGGTGTTGGTGATTGTGGATAACCTGCTGGACTTGCTGCAAACCGCACACACGCGCGACATCATCTATAACGATGTGGACAGCAAACACCTCTTTTGGAATCGTGACACCTATCAACTCAAGGTGATTGACTGGGGGAATGCAGTCTTCTTAGAAGGGGACGAGATCACCCCGCAAGGCATTAGCCGTCAAACCGATGTGTTTCAGGTGGGAGAGTTGCTCTACTTCATCGTGAGCGGCGGAAAACGTCCCGAAATCCCGCGCGATGCCGGGGAGGGGTTTGAGGTCGCCCTTGACGATCTTAACTCCTACCTTCCCATCGGCTTGCGCCAGGTCATCAGCAAGGCACTTCACCCCAATCACCGCCTACGCTATCCGCATCTCAAGGCATTGCGTGAAGCCCTCTTGACCATTCGTAAGCCCCTCTTGGACGAACGAGACCGCATCCTAGAGCAGATTCGGCAGCAACTACAACGTGAAAATAGCCGTGATGAGCTGCTAGAGTTGCAACAGGCACTGATCCCCGCCCTAGAAGCGGATCCTGGCAATCCGCCCAGTCGTGCTTTACAGGAACAACTACAGCAACGCCTGACCGATTTGCAAGTGAGCGCAGACCTCGACGCAGCAATCATCTACTTGACCAGTGCCAATTGGCATCGCGCGGCGGACATCCTGGGCGAGTTGCGCCAGCGCGCCACCAGCGATGCACTCCATAACTCCGTGCGTCTGTTTTATGACTGGTGCATCCTGTTGTTGGAAAATGAAGAGGTTCAAGCCACTTCGGCTCTTCAAGAGGCGATTCAACTCATCCTCGAAAATAAAGCAGAACGCGCCGCACAACGGTTGCTCATGCCTCTTCCTCCTAATGATGCAACCAGACGCTTGCACATTTTATTGGCGGAGCGCATCACCTCGTCCTTCACCGAAGTGGTCTTGTTGCGCCCCAATTTGTTCCGCTTGGATGAGGCACTCACCAAGTTGAGCGGGGTGGATGGCATTCGCTTGGATGGGCATCGGGAACTCAT
Source organism: uncultured Chloroflexota bacterium (assembly GCA_903877335.1). Lineage (GTDB taxonomy): Bacteria > Chloroflexota > Anaerolineae > Aggregatilineales > Phototrophicaceae > CAIRDJ01. Next base: position 47,986 of record CAIRDJ010000241.1, read on the forward strand.
GGATGAAATTTTGGGCATGCTCGAGGGGATGAACAACCTGACCAACGTGAGCGCAAGCCAGTTGCGTGATCTGTACCACACGGTGGTCGATCATCTCAACGCCATGCGGAACATCATGGAAGCGATCAACATCGGTTTAAGCGACCGCCGTCTGCCGCTTTCATCTTTGGATCGCGCTCGCTATGCTGCCATGAACCTGACCGACAACATGCACATCATTGGCAAAGAAGCGATCTCGCGCCCCCCAGTTGCTCTTGCCGCGCTAGAAGCCAACCGCCTGATGGACCCCTTCCCCCCCGTTTGGAATGCTTTGTACGATATGCTCAGTAACCTGTATAAACACCTACAGAGCTATCAGGTGTATGTGCCGATGGCAGATGCCTCTGATCTTGAGATGTGGCTAGACCGCTCGCTCCTACAGCTTCAACCCTATTCTGAACGGGTATTTGACGAGTTGTTGGCAAAGATGATAAGCGGATTGGTGCGCTCGCGTCGGCAATGGAAATTGTTTGAGGTGAGCGTGACGCTGGGGAATCGTACCGCGACATTGAGTGCCCTTGCACAAATGGAAGAAGCGTTAACCACCCTAAGCCCGACCCTTGCAGGGTGGTTGCAACACCTGTCTGCCACCATTAGCCGCGCAGAGTATGTCGAACGCCACGCGCTGGCAGGTGGGTTTGGGCGCACAGTGGCGGATGCCTGGAATGCTTTTGACCGTGGGCGGTTGGTAGAAGCTGAACGCCTTGCCCTTCAGGCTTCTCAAATTGCCTCCAGCGATGCTCAAAAGCAAAGCGTCCATCGGTTGAAGTCCCTCGCAGAAACCGCGCGCTCGTGGCAGGAACGCAACGGGGCGTTAAGCGCAGAGCGCACCCAACAAGCGATTAATGCTTTGGCGGAGTTATACCTGCCAGAGGAGGCGCAAATTCGAGATGGCTTTGAGCGTCAAATGCCCAGTCAAGCCACCTACCTCAAGGCGATGGGCAAAGGATTGGTGGAACCCTATGCACGCCAAAGCACTGCTGCTGTGCGCATGTTGTTCTTTGACTTCATCTTGCAGGGCACCTTAGAAGCGCAAAGTAACGAGTTGGATAACAGTCAGTTTTGGCAACAAGCCGCCCTCCAAACGCTAGACCCCCACAGTCAAACCCACCCCTTGATGGTCGCGCTGCGTGACCTCATCCAACGCAACATCAACCTGAGTGCCATCGCTACTTTGTTCAACGGGATTAACCACGCCAGCAAGCTGGACGCACTTGGCGACATTCGCCGACAGATCGAAGCCTACCCAGAGGCAAGATTGGTGGATGAGGCAATTCGTAGCCTGCGCGAGTTGGAAAATGCCCTGCCGGAGTGGGTCAATGGGGAATTTCGCACAGCGGGCTTGCGCCTAGAAAACGCCATCCATGCCGTCCAGCACACCGAGGAAGCGGTGGGGATTTCGCTGGGGCAATATAAACAATGGCTCAATCAATTGCAGGCTTCGCTTGCCACCTTACACACCCTGCGCCGTCGCTTGAACGAGTTGATCGAAAGCAAGCCCAACGAGCCTAACGATGAAGTGGCTAACCTGCACGAGCGCATGCTCAATGAGACGGTACAAATGCTGGGGCGTGCTTACGCCAATAATTTTGTGGTGTGGTATGACACCTATCAACGCTTCGTTGCCATCTTTGCCGACGGAAGCCAACGCCGAAGCGCAAAACTCGTCGCCTTCAGCGAGCAGTTCCGCGCCCTCTTCATTGATCGCCAACCGGCATACCCCCTCTTTCGGCATTGGTTTGACTTGATCGAACGTGCGCCAGAGTTCCCCCCCCTCCCACCGACGCGCCCCAACCCACCCTCACCGAAGCCGATGAAAATGTGACAATTTGGGTGATGGATGCTGGACGTGCCACCCCTCCTGCGATGTCGCGCTATGGTGACGTGACGGAGGGGCAAGCCTCGTCCACCCAGCGCACGGGCGTATCGCTCCCTGTGATGGTGGTAGGTGGCTTGGTGGTGGTGGCAGTAGGCTTGCTGTTGTTCTATCTGTTCACACGATTTACCCTTCCCCAAGCGGTTGTGGTTGCCGTCACCATCAGTCCCACCCCCTCCGAAGACACCACCGCCAC
>CAIRDJ010000242.1 GCA_903877335.1 uncultured Chloroflexota bacterium
GGACGATGCTTTTTTATTTGAACCGGTGTACAAATCCTCCGTGCTGGTTTGGGGAGCAGAGGGCATTCGCGTGGACGAAAAACTGTCGCTCATCACTCAAAGGGATAACTTGATTGGTCAGGTGAATGGGTTAACCTCTAACCTGATTTATTTCTCGGGATTGATTACCAGTTTGCAGAACCGGATCACAGTATTGGAAATTGTGGAACAGGCAACTGTTGCAGATGAACCGGATACTGCCAACACGTTCACTCAAACCTTGCTGGGGGTGATTGTCGCCATTGGGTTGGCGTTTGGGGTGGTTTTGCTACTTGACTATCTCAATGACACGTTACAAGGCCCGAATGATGTAACCGCTTTAACCAACCTTCCCGTGTTGGGGAGCATTGCCATCGTTGGGAAGAAAACGCCAAGAACGGAACGTGACTATTCCAAAAAGCTGATTAGCGAGTTTCGATTGGGGGCGAAGTACATCGAGGACTACTACCAACTGCGCGCGAACTTCAGCTTTGCCAGCGAAACGAAGGAGCGAAAAGTCTTTGTGGTGTCAAGTCCGTTGCCGTCCGAAGGCAAGAGCGTGGTGACGGCTAACCTCGCAATTGCACTGGGACGAGCAGGCAAGCAAGTGTTGATTGTAGATGCGGACTTGCGCAACCCCGCGCAACACATCATTTGGAATCTTGAAAATAGCAGCGGTTTGTCCAGCTTGTTGCGGGGGCAACGCATGGACGAAGCCAGCAGTGAAAACTTCACAACCGAATTCGGTTCTATACAAGATCACATGCAACGCACGGACTTTGAAGGCGTGCATGTTTTGACGAGTGGCTTTCAACCCGCTAACCCAAATGAAATGTTGGGGTCGTTGCTGGTCTCCCGTTGGGCGAATGACCTGAAGCACTCAAAGGCAATTGATGTGGTGCTCTTTGATACCCCCCCCATTCTTGCGGTTTCCGACGGTGTTGTTTTGGCGCGTGCGTTGGGCGCTGGGGTGATTCTCGTTGTAGAAGCAAACCGAACACGCCCCAACGCCTTGCAACAAGCCATGGAGCGGTTCTCCTCGATTCAAGAGCAGCTGGTGGGGGTGGTGTTGAACAAGGTGAAGGTTGAGGGTAACGCCTATTATGGTGATCGCTACTATGGCCACAGCGGCACAGACAAGCGGACGGGGACGAATTCACCCGCGCAACCGAAGCAACCTTTAGAGCAACCTGGTCAATGAAGTTGTGCTAATTCAGCACGCAATTCTCGGGATAACGCGGTATGGAGAGTTCAAAGAAAATCTTGACGGTGGAAGCCAAAGTCGTATAGTCGCGGTAGAGTGGGGCAGGATTTGGATTTTGCCCCAATACGAATAAATCGTTCATCTCCACCATGTAGGGGAGCGGCTCGACGCGCGAACGTCGGTCGGCAATGTTGTGGTAGCACATCGTGACATCCCCCCAAAGTTCGTCCCCATGCCCCCCCAATTCATGCAACAAAAACCCCCGCATTTGCTCTGGAACATCGTAGTATAAACTTGCCCAAATCCCGGTGCGGTCTAGCTCAATGTAGATTGCTGGGTAGGTGAACATTGCTTCGGCAAAGACATTGATGGCGATGGGTTGCGGGCGGGCGGATTCGATACCCGAAAGCAACATGAAACGTTGGGCAGCGGTCAATTCGGCATCGTTGGCAATATGTCCGAAGAGGTGGTTGAGGAAGGCTTCGCGCGTGACTTGGACACCATATTGAGCGACAAAGGCAATCAAACGCTCCACATTGAGCACGACCATCTCTTGGTTTTGCGAAACCCAAGCGTAAGAACCGTCCTCGAGGGTTGTCCAGGTGCCGTGTTCGATCATCGCCCTCAAACGCCCGATCGTGGTGTTGATGGAGGCGGGAGGGGGGACGATGCTGGTGAGGGGCGCTGGAAATTGCCAACGTTCAAACTCCTCTTGCAAAGCCTGCACGCTCCAATCTTGCGTGTTGATCTGATACGGGTCGGTACCGTTGAAGCGGTCTGCCAAGGCTTGGTAGTGTGGGGCATTGGCGAGGATGACCGGGATGGTGCGTTCTCGAAAGATTTGAACCTGCTCGACGAGATGCGACTGAAGCAATTGAAAGCCCAACTCACCTAGGTCGAAAACCTCGTAGCCATAGACAAAATAGTTGTTTGCGTCGTGCTCGTGCCCCAACGCAACGCCACTCAATTCGCCATGTCCTAAGAAATGACTTAATGGAAGGGTAATGCCAGCGCGGACATCAAAGAAGACCTTGGTTTGGGGGGTGAAGTGCGCCAGCAGGTCAGCGCCAAACCAATACTCATAACGGGCATTAACAGCATTCCACAACGGGTAAAGACCTGCGACGTAGGGAACCCCCTCAATGATGGGGTAGGGGGTGTCGTTCCACGGCAATTGGAGGAAGGTGACGGATTCATTAAGATTCAGTCCCAGCGTATAAAGCCCGTGATGATCGATCACGGTGGGTTTGAAATCGAATGTTGATAACTGCCAGGTCACCCCGTGTGTTCCCTCTGCGACGTTGTTCACAGCAAAGGGAGCGACGAGCATACTGGTAGTTGGCGAATGTTCCACCAAATGCGATAAGTGCGCAAACAGGCGTGGATCTGTGGCTTTTAATGGGTTAGACGCGGGCGACTGTAAGAACTGCTGCACCTGCTCGATTGGGATGGGTTGCGCCGCAGGTTGGGGGGTGAGGAAGGTGTGAGCGTCGAGTTTTGTGGCAAGTGACGAAACAGGCGCGCCTTCGAGATGGACGCTGGGGAGGAACCCCGCAACCCAACCATGCCTTCCGTCGGGAAGCTCAATGCGCAACCATGTTCCGTGCTGGTCTGCCCACACGCCGTCGAAGGGATAATGCTGGTTGGGGATGGTTGTTGCAAGGGGAGAAGCAAAATTCAGGGTTGGGGCAACCTGTATTTCGAGCACTTGATCGGTATAGACTGTGCCTAACAGCACAGGATCATCCCCTTTTTGAGGGATGTGGAACAGGACGAACGTGGCAAGCACGAGTACATGAAGTCTAAGGATGACCATCTTTGATGCTCTCGTGAACATGAGGGCAAAGCCCAATCATGACTTGTTTTCGCAGGACATGATTGGACTTTTCTACCACTTCAACAAATCAATTACGGCAAGAGCGCGCCACCCACACCAGACGTACCCACGCCGGACGAATCTCCAGTGCCACTATCACCAGAATCTGAGCTGGGTGCAGGGGCAGAAGTTTCGCCAGAAGAGGCTGCTGCGGCGGCGGCTTCGGCTGCTGCTTGGGCTTCCGCAGCAGCTTCGGCGGCGGCAACTACATCGGCAAATCCTTCAGGATCGCCCGACAAAGTCTGACCAGTTGTTACAGCAAATGCTGTACCAGCTTCGTCCTGGATCACCAAAGTTCCTGAAGTAGATACCACTTCAAAAACCACTTCGCCACTGGCATCAACGGTCAAGCCCAAATCTGCGACTGCGCCAACAGGCACGGTGACGGTGAGGGTTTCTCCATCTACTACCAAGGCAATGACTTCAGGAGTTGCACCGGCGATACTACCAACGATCGCTATGGACCCGCCAACAACTTGAAGCGGTCCACCGGTACCAAGAAATTGAATTTCGGTGGATGCCCCAGACGATTCCGTGATGCTGATGATGTTCCCAGAAGGAGTGACCACGGTACCCGTGGTACCTGCACCCCAACTCAAATTCGAGCGTCCGCCCAAACGCACGTTACGCTCCGGTGGAGCAACAATTAACGCTCCATCAACGGTCATCTCTCCACTGCCTAAACGGGCACTGCTGCGGTTTTGATCTTGAGCAAAGACCATTGTTCCGACAGCAGCAAGCACAAAAAGCACCGACAACGAGATTACTGAATACTTTCTAAACATTTGATTCCTCCACACACGATAGACAGGACAAGCTACCACAGTCACTGTATAGCTGTTATTAACTGTATTTGATTCCTAAAAATATGTAAATCAACAAGATGAATCAGTTATGATGTAAAGCAGTAGGTTTTGACGATAAATTGGGGCATTCAGTGCAAAAAATGGGATACAATAAGCGCGTGGGCTATCAACCTCTCTTAACCTGTCGCGGTCAACCAAGCCTGTGCCCAGCCCACAACCGAATTGAACGCACGAAGATTCACCGACATCATATCTGATTCATGTTGATCGGCGTGGGCGTGGGTAGCACGCTACGTCCAGCGCAACACCACGAGCGAACGGGGAACGTTACCAGGAAGAAGAAAGCCCCTTCGCACGATGGCACTGACGCACATCACGGAAGGGGCTGAAGGATGTATTTTTAGGTAGGACCCGTGGGACTCGAACCCACACTCCCTAGGGAAATTGATTTTAAGTCAATCGCGTCTGCCATTTCGCCAGGGTCCCAAAGCGCATTGCATTAGACTATAGCACACCGTGCCTCGTTTGTGCAACGGTCAAGCGCAAGACAAGTCCAAGCGACGCACTTGCGACATGACGCGCCCAGTCTAATCGCAAGGCGACTCATGCCCAACATCCACGCCGTTCGGCAAGCTCAACACCGCATGTGCCAGTTGCTGGATGGTCTCGTGCGGGGCACTTTCATTGACGCCACCGGCAAGGTTCTGTCGTTCCGTCCATTGACGTGCCCATTCTGCGTGGCGAAGAAAAGACGCGCGATGAAAGCGATACAGCGATTGCGCCAGTTGAGCAGCTCCCAATTTGGACGCCCACAGCGCAAGGATGGGAGCCAACCAGGTGAAATAGACAGGATGGTCAAGGCGACCGGATTTGGCTAGGTTGCGTAGGAAGCCGAGCGCGACATCGCACTGGTCTAGCAGGGTGTAGCCTAGCACAAGGCTGAAGTCGATTAGGAAGCGCATATCAGAATTGCTGGTGCTGTCCCAAAGCGGGTGGTTCATCAGCCCATCTTCGACCTGTTCGATCTCGTGTCGCACGGCGGCAAGCTGGTTTTGCAACCCATATGCCACCAGTTTGATAGCATGTGCCGAACAGACGAGCACGGCGGCTTGTTCGCGAGCGAGCGACGCGACGACTTTTTCGGCAAAGGCGTGCGCCTGTTCGAGCTGGTGACTGAACACCCAGTACCATCCCATCGAGTAGCAACGGAACAGCACGGGAACCTCGGAATAGCGCAACCGAAAATAGTGGTAGACCACCTCAAAGCACTCCCCCGCTGTAGCCAGATCGCCCCGCAGGAGCGCGAGTTCAGCCTGCAACATCAGGCTTTCGTGTTCACCTTCTTGGTCGCCAATGGTTCGACGAAGCCGCAGGCTCGCTTTGGCGTGCTGCTCAGCGGCGCCATGCTGACCCAGCGCGATGTCGCTATAGGCGATCCCGCGCAAGATTGCCGCAAGGGCAAAACGATCGTCGACGGCACGATAATACGCCTGTGCCTGCGCAAAATGCAACTGTGCCTGTGCATCGTCCCCCAAACTAAGCCCATACCAACCAAATTCGCCGTGCAAATAGGCGACTTCGGGCAGGTCGCCATTGGTTGTGGCAACCGCCAGGGCGCGTTCCAGCTCGTGTTGCCAGCGTTCCATGCCCAAGTTGGGGGGGAAGAAGCGCATCAAGAGCTTGTGGTACACGTCGCGCGACTGATCGTATACCGCAGCGACTTGGCGTGCCTCATCAAACAGCAACAGCCCTTGTTCCCACCCGCGCGAGCGCAAGAAAAGGTGGAGCGGTTCCATCATCTGCAAAATGAGCGGGAAATTGTGATCGGCGAGAATGCCGCGCCATGCTGCACGGATGTGAATGAACTCGCTTTCGATTTCGCGCCATGCCGTCTCTTTTGAGGAGCTACGAAGGGCATGATGGCGTTCAATCAAATAGTGGGCATAAAATTGTTGGTGACGTTCGCGCGTGTGGGCGTGCGTCCCCGAGTTGGCTAGTTTTTCGCCGGCATACTGGCGCGACACATCGTGCAGCGCAAAGCGTTGTGTCGCGGGTGAAAAGCTGATGAGGGCTTTTGAGGTGAGCCATTTGAGCGTTTCTAGTTGCACAAGGGCGATCTGCTCCGCTGCTTTACGGGTGAAGCTGTGTGGGAAAATGGACAGGTTCATCAAGGCGTGTTGCTCGTCCGCCGTCAACCACTGCCAGGCAGACTCGAAAACAGCGCGCAAACTTTGGTGACGCGCAGGAATATCCTGATGGGTGACGCGCAGGAAATCGAAGTTTTCGGCAATTTCCTCCGCAATTTCGCACGGCGCGAGCACGGCGCACCATGCCGATGCCAGTAAGATGCCAAGCGGCATCCCTTCGACAAGCTGACAGATGCGGTTGATGTCCGCAGTGTTGTCTGATGTGAGCAGAAAGTTCGGTTGTACTCGTTTGGCGCCTTGCACAAACAATTGCACCGCGCTTTGGTTAGCCTGGTTGGGGCTGTCTGTCGCCAGACCGCGCAACGCAAAGCAGTATTCCGTATTCAGATCGAGGGCATGGTACGAGGTGAGAATGAGCACGATGTGTGGTGCGTGGTGCAAGAGCGCTTGAATGACAAGTTGGGCTTGGTTGATGTGGTGAATGCTGTCTAGCACGATGAGTGCGCGTTTGGTGCGCAAGAAGTCATACACAACGGTTGACGGGTCAAGGTCAATATGCAGGGGAACGGCTAACGTTTGGGCTAACGATGCGATCAGTGCGCGCGGGTTGCCGCCACGTTCCAACCCGACCAGGTAGAAGCCATCGTCAAAGGATTGCCTCAAGGCGTGCGCGGTGGCAAGGGCTAGGTGGGTTTTTCCCACTCCACCCGGACCGGTGATGGTGATGAGACGCGCCCCCTCCTTGACCATGCGGACGAGCAGGCGCAATTCAGCGTCCCTGCCGATGAGGGGGGCGACCATGGGAGGTTGAGCGGCTTGGCGGTCAAACGTCTTCGAGGGCGTCCCGCTTTGAAGTTGGTGGAACAGGTCGCGCGTTTGGGGTTCTGGCTCTGCGCGATAATTGTCCCACAGGTCTGCCCGAAACCGTTGATATTCGCTCAGTGCGACGGCTCGCTGATTTGTCCACGCATACAGACGGATCAACTGGCGACGAGCGTGTTCGTTATAGGGGTTGATCGTGATCCAGTGGTGCGCCAGCGTGAGCGCCGCTGGTAACTGGTTTTGCTGGATGAACTGTGCCACGACGAAATCCACCAAGTGCTCATAGCGCGTGCGCAGATTTTGTTCTTCAACCCGTTGCCAATCATCAAAATTCGGCGCGTCGCGCAGGGTGAACCCATTCAGCAAATGTTGCGGGTACAAGTTCAGCATGTAGTTGACATCAAGCAGAGAGGTTGTTTCTTGCTTGTGAAAATTGACGCTGACGCTCAACAAGGTGCCAACATCTGACCACAGCGTGCCTTCTTGAACCCCCACTTCGTCCCAAGTGGTGGTTAAACAGGCGTCCCCAAGTTGGTGGCGGATGTCTGCGAGGGACTTGCGCAACTGGGTGCGACTGCTGCGGACTTCGGGCCACAGTAAAGTGGCAAGCCACTCGCGCAGGTGCGTGCGCCCTGTCAGGACGAGATACGCGAGTAGCGCGATGGATTTCTGGCGCGCTAAGTGGATGACCTGCCCGCCAAGTTCAATGCGCGGTGTGCCGAGCAAAAATAGCTTTGGGGTGCGGGTTGGGAGCATGGTGGCTTAAGACGGGTGCCTTCTCTCAAGATTGCGATGAACGAGGGTGAGCTTCGTCTGCTATTTTACATGAAATTGGTGCCGAAGCGGTAGAACATTTGGCGCTGTTCCGCAACACGGACGCGGTGCCAGACGCGCCACAAACAGCGAATGAGGTGTTCGCTTTCACCGAAGATGAGTGATGACTATTCAGGCTTAATCATCTGAATAGCAGTGCTGAACTAGACCGTATCAAAGGTAAAGTGCCTGAATCAGTTTTTAGGCAGCAACACTTATTGGGCTATTATATTCTTCACGTGGAAGCTAGACTGCTCATCGTCGTCCGAACTAGATGGGGGATTTCCCCTGATGGTGCTTAAAGGAGTTATCGTTTATGTGTGGCATTTGTGGAACGCTCAACATTGATCAACCGTCGCAACAGCACACCCTAGAGGCAATGTGTGCAGCAATGCTTCATCGTGGACC
>CAIRDJ010000243.1 GCA_903877335.1 uncultured Chloroflexota bacterium
AAATTGCTTGGGAGGGGGCGCACTTCGTGGGGGAGGGGGATGGTTAGGCATACCCGATCCTCTGTCATGCACTCCTGACTACAACGCTTGCGATGAGTATATCACAACCCACGCGGATGACCCACTTGACCCAAGCTGAGGGGAATTGCGGTATCATCGCAGATGATTCAAAAGGGATGCAGGGGTGGGGGGCAAAACCCCATGCCAAAACCGCCATTCCCTGCTAAACTAATCTCAAATGTGGATGATAGAGGGAGACGCTTGTGTCAAATAGTCTTAACACCCACCGCGTGAGCGTGTTAATTCCGGTCTACAACAGCGAAGATAGCATCGGGCAGTTGGTCGATACCGTCGTGAGTACCCTCCAGCCGTTGGTTCATTTGTGGGAGATCATTCTGGTCAATGATGGTAGCCGTGACCGTAGCCATGAGGTGATCCTCAGCGCGATCGAACGCCACCCCACCCTCATCAAGTATGTGCAACTCTTCCGCAACTTTGGCGAGCATAACGCCGTGATGTGCGGACTCAATCACGTCACGGGGGATAGCGTCACCATCATTGATGACGACTTTCAAAACCCCCCAACCGAGATCGTGCGCTTGGTTGCCAAGCTCCAAGAGGGCTATGACGTGGTGTATAGCTACTATGACGAAAAGCGTCACTCGTTGTTTCGCAACTTCGGGAGCGCGTTCAATGACCGTGTGGCAACGTTGCTCTTGAATAAGCCCGCCGATTTGTATCTCTCCAGTTTCAAGACCATTGACCGCGCCCTCGTCAAGATCATCATCCAGTACCGCGGTCCCTACCCCTACATCGACGGGATCATCCTGCGTTCCACCCAACGCATCGGCACGCAACGTTGCCAACATGTCGAGCGCACGGTGGGCAAAAGTGGCTACACCTTGCGCAAGCTCATTCGCTTGTGGTTGAACATGTTCACGGGGTTTTCCATCTTGCCCTTGCGCATCACCTCCTACCTCGGCATCCTGATCTCCTTCGTCGCCCTGTTGCTCACCGTGTTTTTTGTGCTCGAACGCCTTTTCGCCCCCGTCTTTTGGTCGCACACCCCCATTCCCACCGGTTGGGCTTCCACCATCGTGGCGATCACCTTCCTGGCAGGCTTGCAACTCAGCATGTTGGGCATGATTGGGGAATACTTGGGGCGGTTGTTCCTTACCGTCAACGGTACGCCTCAATTTCTCATCCGCACCACCTATGGCATTGACCCGGAACCCCCTCATGACCCAGCAAGTTAACGGGAAGCGCGTCTTAATCTTAGGCGGGATGGGCTTCATCGGGAGCAACCTTGCCATTCGCTTGGTGGAATTGGGCGCGGATGTCACGTTGGTGGATTCGATGTTGCCCCAATATGGCGGAAACCTCGCTAACATCGCGCCCATTCATGGGCGATGCCATATCAACTACGCCGACATTCGCGATCCGCACACCATGCACTACCTCGTGCAAGGGGTGGACCTCATCTACAGTCTAGCCGGGCAAACTAGCCATGTCGAAAGCATGACCGACCCCTTCACCGACCTAGACATCAATTGCCGTAGCCAACTCTCGCTGTTGGAAAGTTGCCGCAAGGTGAATCCCACCGTGACCATCGTCTACGGTAGCACCCGCCAACTCTATGGCAGACCGCGCTATTTGCCCGTGGATGAGCTTCACCCCATTGAGCCGGTAGACGTGAACGGCATCAACAAGCTGGCAGCAGAAAAATACTTCACCCTCTATTCGCAGGTGTATGGCATGAACTGTGTCTCCCTCCGCCTGACCAACACCTACGGTCCGCGCCAACACTTGCGCGGCAACAAACAGGGTTTTGTGGGCATCTTCATCCGCATGGCAATCAGTGGAGAAACGATTAAAATCTTCGGGGATGGGCAACAACGGCGCGACTTCAACTACATTGATGATGTGGTCGAGGCACTGTTGCGCGCCAGCACCACCCCCAACCTCGCTGGGCAACTCTTCAACTTGGGCGCACGCCAGCATTACTCCCTGTTAGAATTCGTCACCCTGTTGCAACATCATTGTGACTTCTCCTATGAGATCGTCCCCTTTCCGCCCGAACACCAGGTCATTGACATTGGGGACTACTATAGCGACTTCACACGCTTTCATGCTGCCACCGCGTGGGAGCCTCAAGTCACGCTGGAGGACGGGTTAGCTCGCACGGTGGAGTATTTCAAAACTCGCACAACGCTTTATTGGGATGCAAAATGATTCAAACATTCGATTACCTCACCCTACTCGAACCGATTCACGATGAGGTGATGGGGGCAATGGAGCGCGTCTTGCGCTCCGGTCGGTTGATCCTCGGCGCAGAAACCGAAGCCTTCGAGGCGGAATTTGCCGCCTATGTGGGTGCGAAGCACTGTATTGGCGTTTCATCCGGCACCACCGCCTTGCACCTCGCCCTGATGGCGTTGGGCGTGGGGCACGGGGACGAAGTGATTACCGTCTCCAACACCTGTGTTCCCACCATCTCCGCCATCGAACTGACGGGGGCAACGCCTGTTTTCGTCGATGTGCGCGACGAAGACTTGATGATCGACGTTGACGGCGTGGCATCCGCCCTGACCGAGCGCACCAAGTGCATCCTCCCCGTGCATCTGTGGGGGCAAGGGGCAGACATCACGCGCCTGTTAGAGCTTGCCCACCGCGCCAACCTGCCGCTCATTGAAGATTGCGCCCAAGCACAGGGGACGCTCATTCACGGCAAGCACGCCGGCACGTTTGGCATCGCGGGGTGCTTCTCATTTTATCCCACCAAGAACTTGGGTGCCTACGGGGATGCTGGGGCAATCATCACCAACGATGATGCCTTAGCGCAAAAACTCAAGCGACAACGCATGTATGGCTACACTCGCGCTAACTATGCCGAAGACATCGGCATGAATGCCCGCATCGCCGAATTGCAAGCTGCCATCTTACGGGTGAAGTTGCGTTATCTGTCGGGGTGGTTGGCGCGTCGCTTACAGATTGCCCAACGCTACGTCGATGACATTCACGTCGAGGGGATTCGCACGCCCTTTCAACATCCAGACCGTGTGCAATCCTACCATCAATTTGTCATCCGTTGCCAGCAACGCCAGCGCGTGATCGACCACCTCACCGCGCATGAGATCGCACATGGCATTCACTATCCCACGCCCGTCCATCAAATGCCCCCCTACGCGCGTTTGGTGCGCCACCCCCTCCCCGTCACCGAACGCGCCAGCGCGCACATCCTCTCGCTCCCCGTGCACGAGGCACTCACCGATGGGGAAGTGGAGCGCGTGATACAGACACTGAACAGCTTTGAACTGCACACAGGAGCATAGACGATGAACCACTCAATTGACTTCATCCGTTATCTGTCTGCCAAGCAAACCGTAGACGATCGCGCCCTCAACCGCCACGTGTGGGATGCCCTGCAACATGCTCTCCCCGTCGGGGAGCGGTTGCGCGTGGTGGAACTAGGCGCAGGCATCGGCACGATGTTAGAGCGCATGCTCGCGCGTGGGCTTTTCAGTGGGGCGATCGAATATGTGTTGGTGGACGAAAACGCAGACAACATTCAAGCAGCACGCACGCGCTTGCTTCCCCTCATGCGCCAGCACCCTCACCTTGAGGTTGCGTTTATCACTGCCGAGGCGTTTGAATGGGCAAGCATCCCCCATCAACACGGGCAA
>CAIRDJ010000244.1 GCA_903877335.1 uncultured Chloroflexota bacterium
AAGATGGTTTCTTGCAAGAGTGTACCCAACCTCACCAAAAAACGCAAAGGGTGTGTTCACGTGTGGTCGAAAAAACGTGCACTGCAGGTTGTGGACGATCACGACGCTTGCTACTTTACACCTCGTTATATTGAACCTGTCCAACAGCGCGAACAGGGCAGAAGGCACTTTCATGGCGCACCTAGCGTGTTTCGCTGTTTCGACTGCCACACCAGTGCGCTTGTCGTAACAACAGCAGGGAGACCCCAAGCGAGACCTCCCTATGATAAGGCTATTTCGAAGGGGATGTCGTGCGCTCGCGCAACAAGCCTGACCCCAGCACGATGATTACCCCATACACCACCGCGCTCGTCATTGCCACGCGCAAGCTGAACAATTCGGAAAGCACCGCCATGACGACCGGGTTCACCAAGAATGACAGATAGCCGATTGCCATCACCGTTCCCACCGCGGTATCCCCCGCCACCTGCCCACCTGCTCGCAAAAGCAAGGGCACCAGATTAGACACGCCCAAGCCTGTGATGGCAAAGCCCACCAGTGCGAAGCGTTCGTCGCCCCCCCACACGGTGGTAGCCATCCCCAACAGGATGAGCAACCCACTCAAGAGCAACATGCGCATCGGGTTTAAGCGTTCTACCAACCAATCCCCGCTCAAGCGTCCCACGCTCATGAACACGGTGACCGCTGCCAAGCCGAGCGAAATCATGCGTTGGTCAGACTGTAAACTGCGGCGCATGTACACGGGACCCCACTCAAACGCCACCAACTCCGCCATAATCCCCACCATCGTCACCAACCCCAAGACGATGATGATTGGCTTGAGGACGAGACCACTCTTGGTTTGCTGGTGTGTTTCTTTCGTGGGTAACAGGTGAAAAGTTGCCACTAGGACGATCGCCCACAAGAAGGGGGTTTGAATGAGCATGTGTTGGGGGAGCGACAAGCCTATGCGACTGACGAGCCAACCGATTCCTGCCCCCACCACCGTCCCCACGCTGTAAAAGCCGTGCAGAGAGGACATGATGGTGCTGCCGTATTTGCGCTCTACGATTGCCCCTTGTGTGTTCATTGCCACGTCGGTCATGCCCCCGTTCAAGGCTTGAAACATGAGCAACAAGACCAAGATCGTGGGGGAGGGCGAGAGCAACGTGAAGGGAATCACGCCGCTGACGAGCAACGCGCCCACGCCGGAGACAATCTTGCTGTTGGTTTGGTTGATGATCCACCCTGCAGAGAACGTCCCAAAGACCGAGGCTATCGCGCCGATCAACAAGGTGCGCCCTAGCTCTGCTTCGCCCCACGCAAATCGTTCTTGGATGAAAGGGATGTACAGGCTAACGGTCGCGGTAAAAATTCCGAACACTAAAAAGATGGCGGACACTGCCCAGCGGGCATTTCGTACTTGATAATTAGGAAGTTGCAGGCTTGTAGCAACCAATTAGGATCCTCCTCGGTGGATTTTATCGACGATAACTATTGTCCTCAAACAAGGTGGTCAGTCCATGACATCCTCGCTTGGCTTGAGCGGCTTGTTGTTCTAGCTCAATGAATGCGTCCCAGAATTGGTCATTCGGTTCATAGACGACGGCTTCTGCCCACCCATTACGCACTAGCTCGGCGTTGACGTGTAGGTTGTTGGCGTACACATGACGAAGCCACCGCCCATATTGATCGGTTGGCTCGGAATCGGCAAGGAGCGTCACCACTTGCCCTTCCACCAGCGCAGCATTAGCATCCTTCGCCTCTTGGTAGCATGGCTCGCCCCGCTCGGTGGTGTTCATTTGTAGATAGCGCACATCAATGGTTTGCCCATTGATGTTGACCTCGATGGTGTCCCCGTCAATCACGCGCACGACCCGCCCCGTTTCCCCAACAATGATGGTGGTCTGTGCTCCAGAGGGAACAACAGGGGCTTGGGCTTGTAGCGAACACGCCAAGATGGGCAAGATGAAGACGATCCAGTGTGAAGCAAGTTTGAGTAACATCATGGAATCCTTGTAGAAATTTGCGTAATCATTGGCGACAAGTCTACCAATTCATTGTAAACTACGGCGTATTTTCCCGTTGCGTGTAAGTTCGGAATCCTCTAATGAAGTCCATTACCGATCATGATTTTCTCCAGACGCATTCTGCCGCCCTCGATCAATGGCGTGTAGGCACTCATATTCAAGAGCAATTCACCTTTCCTGAAGTAGACACAGTGGAATGGACAATGAACCTGGTGGATTTACGCGGCGATGAGACCGTGCTTGAAATCGGGTGTGGGTCTGGCTTGTATTATGACTACATCAAACAAGCCTATCCAGAGGTAAAATACCACGGATTAGATTACTCCTCCAGCATGTTGGGCATTCATGCTGCTGACCAGTTGGTGCGCTCAAACTTTGGGCATCTACCCTATGCCGATCACAGTTTTGATGTGGTCATGGCAAGCCATGTTTTGTTCATGGCGTGGGACATTGATTTAGCGATTGAGGAGATGCGCCGTGTGATGAAGCCAGGTGGGATGATCGTCACAACCACGAGCAGTCTGCAAACCATGCCACAATTCCGCGAGCTTTTTCGCCGTGCCGTTCAACTCGTGTCTTCGCCGGGTGTCAACCGAACTGGGCAGGCTTTCGCCCCGACCCCCGCCCACTTTCGCTATTCGCTAGAAAGTGGCACGCGCTACCTTGCGCGCTATTTCTATTTTGTGGTGCGCCATGATTTGCCGGGGGTGTTGGTCTTTGACCGCGTGGAACCGATCATGGAATATCTCGAAAGCACGCGCATCTTGCAAGAGGAACAGCTGCCCCCCAATGTGAAGTGGGATCAAGTGATGTTGAATATGCGGGAGCAACTCAACAGCTTGATGGTGAGCTTGCAACACTTGATGATTGACACGTTACAAGGGGTGTTGATTGCCACCGACGAGGGGCACTTTGCCAAGGAGTTTGTAGACATCCGTCTGGGACGCTTTACCCCCCCAAATGAGATCGACGAAGCGGACACTGTAGCGACAGAAGCGATTAAGATGACTGAGCACGAGTTGAGCGTGGCGACGGAAGCAAGCCTAAAGCGCGAGGAACCCGAGCCTCCGCAAGAACCTGCCGACGCGCTTGACGACAGCGCCGTGGCGCATCAAGTTCCGCCGTCAGAAGACGACGCGCCCCCCAGCAACCCGTAACGGTGTGGCATCCCCGTGAGTCAAAATGGGCGAGGATGCCCAGTCAATTTATTCTGTAACGGTTGCTTGCAGCGTGACGCTATACTGCTCGCCAAGTTGAGTCAACCGTTCAATGGTCGCTTGAATTTCTTCCACTGTGGTGCGCGGGTTAATCAGAATGAGGCGGATCACCTTGCGTTTCTTTAAGATCGTGGTGGCAATCACAGCGTATTCACTCGCCAAAAGATCATCCACAATCCGTTGTTGAAGCGTGTTCAAAAATTCAGACGTAACCAACCCTTCTGGAACGTAGCGAAAGTTGATGATGCCAATTTGGGCGGCGGTGATGATTTCCCAGCGCGGGTTTGCCTCTAAGAGCTGCTGGACAAACTCCGCCTGCTCAATGCCCCAATCGACTGCATCGCGGAACGCTTCCACCCCAAACACCTTGAATGACATCCACAACTTAAGCGCACGGAATCCGCGCGTGAGCTGTAAGCCATAGTCCCAGTAGTTCACCATGTCATCGCTCTTGTCCATGTCCTTCAGGTATTCGGGAACCAAGCGGAAGGCATCTCGTAAGAGTGTGCCCTCTTTCACCAACAAGCACCCAATCTCATACGGTTGAAAGAGCCATTTGTGCGGGTCAATGGTCACAGAGTCTGCCCGTTCAATCCCCTTTAACAACGCTTTGCCCCGTTCAGACAGGGCAGCAGACGCGCCATATGCCCCGTCCACATGCATCCAAAGCCCTTCTTCTTGGCACAAATCGGCGATCGCTTCCAAGTCATCCACCGCGCCGGTGTTGGTGGTGCCGGCGTTGGCAATCACACAGAATGGTTTTAAGCCCGCCGCCTTGTCTGATGTCACCGCGCCATAGAGCATGTCCACGCTCAAGCGATAGCGACTGTCCGAAGGCAAGCGACGCACCTGATGGTTGCGTAGCCCCAAGATGCGCACCGCGCGATCAATGGAGGAGTGGGTTTGGTCGCTGTAATAGATCACGCCATCTTGGTCGTTGATGCCCAAGTGATGATGCCGTGCCACATGAATGGCGGACAAATTTGCCACGCTCCCCCCACTGGTGAACGTCCCGACTGTGGTTTCTGGCATGCCGATCAATTGGCGTAGCCAGTCCACGGTCACTAGCTCCACCATAGACGGTCCCGAAGATTCATACCATGAACCCGAAAACGCATTGAAACCGGCTGCCAGCATGTCTGCTAACGCGCTCACCGAATTGCTGGGACCCGGCACAAAGGCAAAGAAGCGGGTATGTTGGCTTTTAATCGTATTCCCAAACACATCCTGTACCGCACGCTCTAACACCTCATGAGGGTCTTGGGGGGTCAAGGGGAGCGGTTCCCGCAAAAGTGCTTCTAAGCTGGGACGGTCTTTGGTCATGCCGATGAGTTGATCGGGCAAGCTATCGTAGTGTTTCACCATTTCATCGATGATGCTATAACCTAGTTGGCGCAGTTGCTCGCGGTTCAGTTCAAGCGTGGCGTGTGGACGACTAACTTCATTCATCAATAACTCCTTGTTGAAGAGGTCAAATCTCATCGTGAGGGAGATGAGTCACCCGCGCGTCATCTGGGGAACACGCAACCCATGCATACAAGGTTGCTTTTATTATAAGAACATTTCACCACTTCGTGTATAGATCAAATTTGAATTGGGCACGAAGGATTTGCACAGGGGTTTGAAAAGGACTCGTGAGCGGGGAACACAGGAGGAGACGCTTTTCATCCGTGGGTATTTTGGGGCGCGTTGCAGTTGCAAATCAATCCTGCTGGCGACGCAATGTGCGTGCACTGTGGGGCGCTAACGCGACAGGCGAGTTTTAGCGGGCAACATTCCGTCTCTCTATTGCTCGACTAACACAACCATGGCGATTTGATGGCTAATCACCGTTTCAACCCCCAGCACGCTGATGGTGAACGTTTGGTCGGTAGGGGTGTGGTCAAGCAGGGTGACTTGTGCGCCCAAGCATAAGCCCTTTTGCAAGATCAACTTGAGCACTTCATCCTGTTCAATGCCAATGCGTGCCACCGTTGCCACACGGTTAAAAGACAGTTGTGAGAGGGGTTGCAAGTTGCGCTCAATCATCATGCCGTCACGATTGGGGATGGGGTCGCCATGTGGGTCTAGGTCGGGGTTGTCCAACTTGTGCGCCAGTGCCTCGATGAAGCGTTCAGAAACATGATGCTCTAACACCTCCGCTTCGGCGTGGACTTCATGCAACTGATAGCCTAGCTCGTTAACCAGATATAATTCAATCAAGCGATGGCGCCTCAAAATTTGCAACGCCAATTGATGCCCCTTAAGCGTTAATGCCACTCCTCGATATTTCACGTAATCCACCAAGCCCGTCTCGTCCAGTCGCTGTGCCATATCTGTTACCGAGGGCGCCTTGATCTGTAGCAGATCGGCTAGGGCATTGGTGGAAATGCGCGATTCCCCTGTTTTTTGGATGAGGTTATAGACAGCTTTGATGAAATTCTCGGATGAGTTTTCTGATGGGCGGTGATGGTGGGGTGGCATGGCAATCCTTCGGAGGTGTCCTCCACGTTGGGGGATGGACGGGATGGATTATGACGGTTGAATGCGACTGTGATAGTAAGCCGAAGACAACAGCAGCAGTACCACCAACCCCGTGGTGACGGTTAGGGTGGGCACACTCAAGAGCCAGCGTTGCACGGTTGTCAAGCGCTGTGTCGCTTGGCTAAGGCGTTTCCAACGCTTTTGCTTAGCGGTTGCCATGCTTCCCAAACTGGTGACAAGCGGAAGGGCGGCGCAAAACATACACATAGTCAAACCTCTCTTTTTCTTGCTATCCTTAACAGTAGTATGGCAAGGTTTCGTGTTGGTGTAAAGTAGCCTATCCAAATGAATCTCATTCAAAAACGTTCACAGCTTCTTCCGCTCGGTGCGCTCTTGGGCTTGTGGTGGGTAGTGGGGAGTTTCTACGCTGTCTATACCCCCCGCTGGCAAGCGCCGGATGAACCCGCTCATTACAACTATGTGGCACAGGTGGCACAAATGGGGTGTTGCCCGATCATCGAAATGGGGGACTGGGACAGCGCGTACCTTGAGCAACTCAAGGCAAGCCGTTTTGCGCCCGACCAAACTGACCAGCTTGGGCGCGTACAGTACGAAGACCACCAACCCCCGTTATACTACCTCCTGCAAGCGGTGGGCTTTCGCCGCAGCGGTGGCAATCTGATTGCTTTGCGCCTGACTTCGTTGGTGATCGGGAGCGGGATGGTTTGGGCGACGCTGGCAATTGCGCGGATGCTGTTGCCCACGCGCCCCAGCGTGGGATGGGTGGCGGGGTTGTTGGTTGCGCTCATTCCGCAACACTTGGCCATTGTCGCCAGCGTCAACAACGACGCGCTGGCATTGACCTTGATCGCGCTCACCTTGTGGGTGGGTGGGGCGTACCTGCTTGCCCCCTCCCCCAACCTGATCGGGTGGCACGTCGCGCTAGGGGGGCTATTGGGCTTGGCGTTCCTCACCAAGACCACCGCCTATTTTTTGCTGGGAGTGGTGGTATTGCTCCTGCCTGTGCGCGTCCTCATCCACGCCAGCACCAGCACCAGCGGGAAATTATTCGGGGAGGGCGCAAAGGTGCTGGGGGCACTGGGCAAACTACCCATTCCCCTAATGGGCACAGAAACGGCGCAACCTTCGTTGCGGTGGTGGGTGCGCCTGTGGGTGAATTTCACGCGCAGTTTCGTCAAGGTGTACGCGCCCAGTTTACGACGCTCGCGCCAGCACTTGCTCCGCGCGTATGCCCTCACGCTCGCGCTCGCCTTGGGGTTGGGCGCGGTGTGGTGGATACGCAATAGCATGGTGTATGGGGGCGGGGATGTTGTCGGGCTACGCGCTCATGATGCGGTGGTCGTGGGGCAATTGCGCACTGCGGATTACCTCGCTCAGGTGGGGCAAGCTCACTATTGGCAAGCCTTCCTACAGACCACCTTCCATAGTTTTTGGGGACAACTAGGTTGGATGGGCTTACCCTTGCCCGCGACTTTCTACACGCTCTTGAGCGCGTTGGTGGGGTTGGCAAGCCTCGGGACGGTGCTGGATATTGGGTGGCAAGTCCGCCGACGGCACACCCCCAGCGCGTTTCAGTGGGGCTATGGCGTGGTGTTGGGGGCGGTGGCACTGGCAAGCGTGGCGCAGTACGCCTACTACAATCTTAGTTTTGTCCAGTTTCAAGGGCGGTATCTGTTCCCCGCGCTGATCCCGTTCAGTTTGTGGATGGGGAACGGACTGGTAACTTGGGGACGGTTGCTGGAGCATGGACTTCGGCGCTGGTTGGGCAAGTGGGCGGTGGTGGGCGCGTATGCCGTTCCGCTGGGCGTGCTGATGATCTTCGCCTATTTCAACCAGACCATCATCCGCTACTTGTTACCCTACCTCGCGCCCTAAATCCACCCACTTAAAGCGATATTCCGCGAAGGGCGTGCCGTTTAGCAACATGGACAGCTGCCCTTCACGAGGGGTAGCTTGCGGGTCAAGCGTCAGGCGTGCCCCCCCGACCACCGTATTGCTCCCCACCTTGAGCGAGACACTCTGCTCATTGTGCCAGGGGGCAGCGTCGTCGATGGTCAGTTCAAAGCGGATGGTCACGGTGTGCGCGGTGAACGCCACCACCTGTAAATAGGGTTGTAACGCTTGGACATCCGCTGGGAGATAGCTTGCGCGCACCACGTGCGAGCGTTGTTGTGCGTCAAGGCAAATCAGCCCGACATCCTCGATAGAGACGCTGGGGGCGGTGGGAGCAAGGACGGTTACAGGCTCAAGCTGGTGGGTGTGCGCAAAATCTTGCGCCAGTATGTTTTGGAAGAGGAACGACTGAAAGCGATACCCCTGCCCCTCCACACGCTCAAGCCAACCTTGCAACACCCCTTTACGGAGCAACCGCCGAATGGGGCGAGTTGCCAAGCCTTCCCGCGCCAGTTGCTGTGCCACGCGGTACGGGAGGGTCGCTTGTTCAAGTTGCCATGCCCCCACGCCCGCTGCCACCAAAACGAAACCAAGCCCCACCCCCAACCACGTGGGATTCAGCAGCACCGTCGCCCCAAACAAGACCAGCGCGACCAAGCCTAACTGGGCACGGGTGACGCTTGGCATGCGTAGCGGTTGGTTGCGGTTCACCACGCGATCGAGCACGATGAAGAGCAATCCTCCCACCAATCCAATCGTCGTGCCTAAGACAAACCCAAACGGCAACCCTGCCAAGCCTACCAGCGTTCCCCCATACAAAAATCCCACCACGCCCCCACTTGTTACGATGCGCCGACCATGAAACGCGCGTTGGGGGGTGAGCGTCGGAATCCAGTCCACATCCAGCATGCGCTCCTCAAAGTGGGTTACTTGGTGCTGGTGAAGGGTGTGGGCAAACCAACCCGCTTGTTCGCGCGTGGGCGCATCTAGGGTTTGTAACACGAGTTGATCAAAAGTAAGCTGTTCCAAGTCGTGGGGCAAGGGATGCAACGTGAAGAATTGCCCTAGCCATTGGGCGGTGTGGCGGTCATTGACCTGTGCCCACTGGGTGGGCAGGCGCAAAAGACAGCGCACCAACGCGCGAGAGGTTTCCGACGGAAGTCGCTGATTGAGTTGGTCTTCAAACTGTTTGGGGGTGAGTTGGGACACGCTACGCTCGCTTTGGTTAGAGGGGTCAACGCCAGGTTGACCCCAGGCCGGGCGGTGGGTTAATTGTCGCCGTCGGGTCCTTCAAAGAAATTGGCACGCTCGGTTGAAGTTGAACGCGCGGACGGGGTGGGTAAGTCTACCCGTTCCGCTTGGGGTAAACCGTAATGCGTGCGGATTTTGTTCTCAATCTCAAGCATGATTTGGGGATGTTCGACCAAGAATACTTTGGAGTTCTCGCGCCCTTGACCGATCATCTCATCGTTGTAGCGGAAGAACGCCCCGCGCTTCTCGATGATCTCAAGGTTTGTGCCCAAGTCCACAATCTCCCCCGTCTTGCTGATGCCGCCCTCATAGAACATAATATCGAATTCGGCTTCACGGAAGGGCGGGGCAACCTTGTTCTTCTTGACGGTGATTTGCGTGCGATTGCCCATGACTTCCCCTGCTTGTTTGATGGATTGGATGCGCCGAATGTCTAGGCGCACGGTGGCATAGAACTTGAGCGCACGCCCCCCGGAGGTGGTCTCTGGGCTACCGAACATCACGCCCACTTTTTCGCGCAGTTGATTGGTGAAGATCACCACCGAGTTACTCTGCTTGATGGCACCTGCCAGCTTACGCAATGCTTGGCTCATCAACCGCGCTTGTAACCCAACATGCGAATCCCCCATCTCCCCCTCAATTTCGGCGCGGGGAACAAGAGCGGCGACGCTATCAATCACGATGACATCCAAAGCACTACTGCGCACCAACGCCTCCGTGATTTCAAGTGCCTGCTCGCCGGTGTCGGGTTGGGTGACGTACAATTTATCAAGATTCACCCCGATCTGGGCGGCATACTTGGGGTCTAGCGCGTGTTCCATGTCCACAAATGCCGCCAAGCCCCCGCGCTTTTGTGCCTCGCGGATGACATGTAAACAGAAGGTGGTTTTACCACTGGATTCGGGACCGTAGATTTCGACGATCCGCCCGCGTGGAACGCCCCCCACGCCAAGCGCAATGTCTGTGGTGAGCGAGCCGGTTGGGATCACATCGACTGCCATGTGTTGGGCATCCCCCAAGCGGACAATCGTGCCCTCCCCATACTTTTTGGTGAGCGTGCCTAAGGTTGCTTCAAGTGCTTTGTAGCGTCCTTCATCAAACAAATTGCCTGCCGAGGACGATTCTACGGGAGAGTCTTCTTTTTGCGTTTTGCGTCGTGCCATCTTGTTTGCCCTGCCTTCGGTTGGGTTATGAGCATTTCACTAAAACATTGCTAGGACAGTTGGTGAATCGCCCATTATACCTTATGATGTTGTGCCTATCATAGTACGAATGTTCTAAGAAGGCAACCGCATCAGATGAAAATTTACACCAAAACAGGGGATCAGGGCACAACCGCACTTTTTCACGGTGGGCGAGTGACGAAGTCCCACCCACGAGTAGAGGCATACGGGACAGTGGACGAGTTGAATAGCGCGTTAGGGGTGGTGCGTGCGTTCGAGGCGCACTCTGATGAGTGGCTTCATCGAATTCAGGTTGAGCTATTCGCGCTGGGCGCAGACCTTGCCACCCCGCTCGATGCCGAAGCCAGTTGGGTGGTGCGTGTTTCTGCCGAAGCCGTTGTATGGTTAGAGGAGAGCATTGATGAGATGAGCGCAACGCTCCCCCTGTTGCAAAACTTCATCCTGCCGGGAGGGTGTTTGGTGGCGGCGCATTTACATGTTGCCCGCACCATTTGCCGACGCGCCGAACGCCTGACGGTGGCACTTTCAGAAGCCGAGCAGATCAACCCCCAAGCCATCATCTATCTCAATCGCCTGTCGGACTTCCTTTTCACCCTAGCGCGTTATGAAAATGCGCATGCGCAGATCAATGATGAAAAGTGGAGCATCCGCCCGTAACGGAAGTTTATCATTTTCTTACACGACGCTTGACAAGTTGTGGTATCCTATTTCGTGGGTGACACATCCGTTTGAAGTTGCCCGTGCGTTTTGACCGTTCGCCTGAAAAACGGTTATTGTGCCCAATTATACTAGGAGTAAGGCGTGTAGAACGTCGCATTTCATGAACCGCAAACCCGACAGTGAGCCTGCCCAGATCATCGTCGTTCCCAGTGCCCCCCGTTATGCCAATGGCATTGAACAACTCTTGGCAGAAGTCTATCAAGTCAACCCCGCTGAATATGAAGATGTCATCACGGCATCCAAAGCCCTGTGTCACCTGTCAATCTTTCCCGAAGGGCAATTCGTTGCCGTTGATACGGCAACCGCTCAAGTGATCGGCATGACCACTTCCATGCAAATCGACTTCAATCCAGAGCAACCTTTTGTAGAATCCTGGTTAACCACTACTGACTACGGATGACTGACCACTCATCGACCTGACGGTGAATGGATGTATGGCGTAGAATCCGCCGTTCTTCCAGCTTACCGCAGTCGTGGCGTGGGGAGCATGCTCATGCAAGCGCGGTTTGATGTGCTGAAGCAATTGAACCTACGAGGCATGGTCGCAGGAAGTGCGATCATTGACTATCACACCGCCCCCCATTTGAGCGTGGAGCAATACGTGCGAGAGGTTGTGGCGGGGGTACGTTTTGATACCAACTTGTCCAAACAACTGCATAAAGGGTTCCGCATCCACAACATCATCCCGAATTATCTGCCGGATGATCCCATGACGCTGGGCTACGGCGTTACCATCGTGTGGCGCAACCCGGACTATCAACCCGAAAAACGCCCCCAAGCTGTCATTCAACCCGGTCAATATCGCTTCAATTTGCGCCCGTCGCATCCGTAAGTAACCTGCTTTGACGTTTCAGCGTGTGGTGCTGTGTTGCCACACGCACTTTCTAGTTGCCACCCATTCAATGCTGTGCCGTCCCACAGGAGAACCTAAGCATGGATACCCCCATCACGAAAGACAAATTGGTGGTGAACACGCCCACTCAAGTCCACGCCCGAACCTTCAGGAGCGCGTAAGATGAGCATCCTGATTATCGGCGCGGGGATTAGCGGGTTAACGGCGGCGAAAGCATTGCACGAGCACGGGCAATCCGTCACCGTGCTAGAGGCGCGCGCACGAATTGGGGGGCGCATCTACACCCGTAACGACATTGTAGACGGATTGCCGATTGAGCTTGGCGCAGAATTCATTCATGGTGAAAACGCGCCCCAATGGGAGTTGGTCAATCACCTTGCTTTGCCCACGCTACACTGGCAAAAGTTGGATGATTCGCTGGTGCGCATGGAAAGCGGAGAATTGCTGACCATGCGTAAAGCGCGCGAGAACAAAGACTTTGACCAGACGCGCACCTGGCAACTGCCTGAAATTGCTGTGCGTGCCGAAGACGAAGACCTACAACAGTACCTCACGCGCATCGGCTTCACTCGTGACCAATTACAATATGCCCGCCGTAGTTACGCCAACGCCACAGGGGACGCGCTCCACAGCATCAGTGCCACAGCGGCACGAGAGGAGATGAGCGACGACCGCGCAGGAAGTTTAGATTTCCGCATTCTGGCGGGGTATGATCGGATCGTGCAACATGTGGCGCAGGGGCTAGATATTCGCTTGAATACCCCGATTGTGCAGGTGGATTGGGGACAGGATGGGGTGCGCCTCACCGGCGCGGACGGCACGCATTTTGATGGGGAGGCGGTGGTTGTTACCGTCCCCACCAGCATCATTGCCAAGCAGAAACTCCGTTTTAGCCCGTCGCTCCCAGTCGATAAACTGCAGTGCATCACCGAATTAGGCGTGGGTCCCGGCTTGAAGCTGGTCTATGTATTCGATGCGCCCATCTTGCCACACGGCATTGCCGCGCTGTACAGCAAATACAATCCGCCTATGTGGTGGTCTCCCTCGTTTGGGCAAGCGACCGATCGCTTTGTCATCACGGCGTTTGCCACGGGCGATTGGGCACGTCAGCTAGTCACGATGGGGCAAGCGGGCATGATCGCACACGGGCTAAAGACGCTTCGGCAAGAGTTGGGCGCGGCAAATGTGCCAGACCCGCGCGAGGTGGTGGTCATGAATTGGAGCGAAGACCCCTACGCCATGGGGGTGTACAGTGTCGTTGCACCGGGGGCGGCACACTGCCGCGCTTTGTTTGCCAAGCCGATCGCTCAAAAACTCTTCTTTGCAGGAGAAGCAACCGCCAGCAACGCATGGGCATCCACGGTTCACGGGGCCTATCATTCTGGATTGCGCGTCGCAAACGAGGTTTTGGGGCGCAACTAAATCACGTGCCATCCCCACTCATTCGCCTAGGGTCAACTGTTGCCATGCCTCTACGTCCATAATGGCGTGCGCCCGCGCCTTTGTGAGCGACCCACCTGCAACAATATGTCAAAATGTGCTTGGCGAAGCCTGCGTGAGTCGGGTTTTACACAATTAGACCCCCGCACTGGCAACGGCAGACACCTGCCACGCCTTAGTTGCTTCGCCAAACACAGGTCAATTTACAGCGCACGAACAATGTTGGTGCAAACTAAGCAAAATACAGGCCAACGATCAAAACAAACGTCACCAAACCAAACAGAATGGTTGAACGGTCTAGGGCGCGGTTCATTTCACTCATCATCGCAACGGCGTGATCAATGTCGTGACCGGTTTCGTTGATGATTCCGAAGACATGTTTTGCGATGGATGGCGTGTTGATCCCGATGAGAATCCACAGGACATGCAGAACGATGAAAAGAATGAGCGAGGTGAGATTCCGCTCAACGAGATAAAGAGCAACACTTAAAATCAAGCCCATCACACCGTAAGCAATGGACAAAGTGCGGTTCAGTTGAAGGATACTGCGCAAGCGATCGAACAGCGCGTTGTCTTCTGGGACAAATTCATGTTGATGGTTTTCTGTCATGATAAAAGACACTCCTTTAATTGAGGTTGAGTAGCTGACGAGCCACATAGAAATAGCCGATGATGGTGACGATGATGAACAGGATGAAAGACACCTGCAATCCTAAGAAGGCGGTTTGCAGGTCACGAATCATCTGGCGAAATTGAGTGATGTCTTCCCCCTCTGTGGTGACAATGCGTTGAATGTTGTTGAGGGGTAACACGAACAAAAACGCAACCCCCACCGCCAGCACGCCCTGCATTGCCAAGCCATAGCTAATTAGGTTGCCCAGATCATCTGCTAAACGCAGTACAAACACAATGTAGGTGAACGCATAAAACCCAAACGCCATCCCTACCGATAGCAAGCGATTATGAAGTTTGTTGATAACCGCTTCGTGTGCTTTTGTAAATTCGTAGTCTGCCACAGGGGCACTCTCCTTGTTGATTTGACTTTATAGAATGTAAACCCTCCCCGACAGTATACAATAAAATGAAAAATTTGGGGGAAAGTAAGCTCGAATATTCTGAACTTCATCACACAAGCACTTGCAAAGCTGTCGTTTTGCTGATACCCTGTTGAAGTCTAATACGAATTAGTTTCAAGTTTAATGAAAAAACGTAATTCTGTCACCCAAAGGCAAATCGCGCAACAGATGGGCGTTTCACAAACGCTCGTTTCCTTGGTGTTGAGTGGCTCGTATGATGTCACCATCAACCACGAAACGCGCCAACGTGTTCTAGCGTTTGCAGAAGAGATGGGCTACGTCCCACAAGCGGCGGCAAAATCCCTGGTAGAGGGCTTGAGCAACCACATCGCTATGGTGTTGGTTCAACCTCACTATCAAGTTTTTCAAGACCCGTTCATACCCAACATCCTTACGGGCATCAGCGACGTGATTCAAGCAAAGGGCTACCGCTTGATTGTGGAACACATCAACAACCTCAATGACTTGAGCACCTTGCGTTACATGCTCAAAAGCGGGGAGGTGGCGGGGATCGTGCTATCAAACTTTCACTGGGCAGAGCCGGTGATAGCCCCCCTCATCGAAGAAGGCTATCCGATTGTGTTGTTGGATAACGTCAGCGACGAGCGGTATCCGTCGGTTTACATCGACCATCTCAACGGGGTGAAAAGCGCGATCCAGCATTTGCTGAGGATGGGGCATGCGCGGATTGGGTGCATCCCCTATGGACCGCTCGCCTCTATGGGAAATCGTGTGGATACCGTGCGTGAGGCCTTGCGCAAGGGTGGGCACCCATTAGAAAACCGTTACATACGCTTTGGCGAGTTTGATCCTGAAAGTGGGTATCAGGCGATGCAATCCCTCTTGCGTGAATCTCCGCGTGTGACGGCAGTGTTCGGCATGAATGACATGATGGCACTCGGCGCGATGCGGGCGATCTTGGACGCGGGGCTACGGATTCCGCAAGATGTGGCGGTGATTGGCTATGACAACATGCGCTTTTCCCCCTTCACCAACCCCACCCTCACCACCATTCACGCGCCCGAACTGGAGCAGGGGCAGTTGGCAGGCAAGATGTTGGTGGAACTCATTCATGGAAAAGTTCCGCAAACTGTGCAAATTGCCCTGTCTACTCGTATGATACAGGGACGCTCTTGTTAGGGTAGAATAGAAAGCAAACAAGTTTTATTGAAGGATATTTTGATGATTTATAGCAAAATGGGTACAAGTTCTTCGCCGTCTATTTTGGGACGACTGGCAAACAGTGAGTGGTTGGTGGCCTATCTCTTCATTTTGCCTAGCCTCATTGGGTTCGTCCTGTTCTACGCCTATCCCTCGGTGCGTTCGGTTTTCATCAGTTTCACTGAGTGGAATCTGCTAAGTGATGCCGAGTACGTGGGGTGGGCAAATTATCAAGACATCTTCAGCGATGAACGCTTTTGGCGGGCACTACAGACGACTGTGGTGTATGTGCTGTGGAACATCCCCCTACAAACCATCCTGGCACTTTTCATGGCGGTGGTGCTAGAACGCTTTAGCACCGTCCTTTCCACCTTGCTGCGTAGCATCATGATCTTGCCCTGGTTGATGCCCAGCGTGATTGTCTCGCTCTTGTGGTTGTGGATTTTGGATCCCTCGTTGGGGATTGCGAATGAGTTCTTGAAATTGTTCGGTGTGCCCAAACAATACTTCATGGGCGAGCCACAACAAGCGATTGCGTGGATTGCTGCCATCAACATTTGGCGCAACGCTGGCTATAACGCCATCCTCATTTTCGCTGGCTTAAAGACCATTCCTAGGTCGCTGTATGAGGTGGCGGAGATTGACGGTGCCAACAGTTGGACCCAGTTCCAGCGCATCACCCTTCCGTTGTTGCGCCCAGTGCTCACCTTCGTCCTCGTCACCACCGTAGTGGGGTCGTTCCAGATTTATGACACCATCGCCGTCACCACCAACGGCGGACCGGCGGGCGCAACGCGCGTTATCATCTTCTACATCATTGACGAAGTGTTCAACCGTCGCATCAGCATGGGCACAGCTACCGCCGCCTCCGTGGTGTTGTTCTGCATCCTCGTCTCCGTCACGCTCATTCAGATGCGCTTCTTGCAAGCGAATCAATCCGATCTAGCAGATTATAGCTAAGGGTGCAAAGGAACTTTCACAATGACAACCTTACCCGCAACCCCCACCAACAAATTTAGCCCAATGCTGAGCAATCTGCTGGGCAACGGTTTGGTATGGCTAGGCTTGATCTTGATTGTGGTGCTAATTATGTTCCCGTTCTGGTGGGTCATCCGCACCGCGCTAACCCAACCCGACCTTGTTTATACCAACACATCCGACTTTTTCCCCGTTCAAACCACCCTGCTCAACTTTGAGCGCGTCTTGGGGATCATTGACGGCACAGATTTAGTGGGCATGGGGATTGTTAACCCGAATATCTCCACTGCCAAGCTGAACCTGTGGTTGTTCATGCGGAACTCGTTCATGTTCTCCGGCGTGATTATGCTGGGGCAAACCCTATTCAGCACGATGGCAGCGTATGCCTTCGCACGGTTGAACTTCCCGTTCCGCGATCAAATTTTCTTCGTGTATCTAACGGGCTTGATGGTTCCCGCAATTGTGCTATTCATCCCCAATTTCGTCTTCATCCGTCAAATTGGGCTAAACGGAACATTCTTAGGAATGGTCGCCCCGTTCTTCCTGATGACCCCGTTCACGGTCTTTTTCATGCGTCAGTTCTTTTTGAGCCTGAACAAAGACTTGATTGAAGCCGCCACCCTAGACGGCGCAACGCGCCTTGGCATCTTTTGGCGTGTGGCGTTGCCCCTGGTGCAGGGTCCCATTCTGACGATTGCAATTCTGATTTTCATTCAGAGTTGGAACGAATACCTGTGGCCCTTCTTGGTAGGGCGCGATGAATCCATCCGCGTGTTGACGGTTGCGCTGGCGATCTTCCGCGACCAAACCCCACAGGGTGCGCCCGATTGGGCAGGGCTAATGGCAGGAACTGCCGTTGCCATGATCCCAACCATTGTGATCTTCATCTTTTTTGGGCGGAAGGTCGTTGATAGCATCCAGTTCTCTGGATTCAAATAACATTTGGTCACAAAGCGTGCTGTGCAGGCGCGTAACTGATAACCTACAACCTAGCTGAACAATTTCACTTTAGGAGCAATATCCATGAACCGTAAAGCATTTAGTATCGTCGCTCTTCTCCTTCTCTTGGTTTCTATGGTCGGCGTTGTGGGGGCACAAGATGCTGTCACCATTCGTTATGTACTATGGGACACCAACCAATTGCCCCCCTATGAACAATGTGCTGCAGACTTTGAAGCAGCTAACCCTGGCATCAATGTTGAAATCCAACAATTGGGTTGGAACGACTACTGGACTGCGATCACCACTGGTTTCGTTAGTGGCGACACCCCGGACGTATTCACCAACCACCTTGCTAAATACCCTGAATTCGTTGCGCTTGAACAATTGGTTGACGTTCAACCTTTGGTTGAACGCGACGCTGTCGACACCGGCATCTACTTGCCCGGCTTGGCGGAACTGTGGACTCGTGATGGCGGTCGTTATGGTTTGCCCAAAGACTGGGACACTGTAGCTGTCGTTTACAACAAGGCAATGGTTGAAGCTGCTGGTGTTGATCCTGCAGAACTCAACGAATTGACCTGGAACGCAGAAGATGGCGGCACCTTCGGCGAGATGATCGCCCGCTTGACCTTGGATGCCAACGGCAACAACGGCTTGAGCGCAGAATTCGATGCTGCTAACGTAGCTCAATACGGCTTCTTGTTCCCCGGTTCTGGCGGTTTCGCTGGTCAAACCGAATGGAGCGCGTTCGCTGCTACCACTGGTTGGCACCACACCGGCAACGAAGTTTGGGGTAGCCAATACTACTATGATGACCCACGCTTCATTCAATCCATTCAATGGTACTTTGACCAATCCACCGTTAACCACTTCGCACCTGCTTTGGCAGATGTTCAAGGGTTGGGTCAATTGGCAATGTTCCAAGCAGGACAAGGTGCGTTGGCACTCGATGGTTCTTGGATGATCGGTGCTTACTTGAGCAGTGAATTTGAAGTGGGCTTCGCTCGCTTGCCCATCGGTCCTGAAGGACGCAAGAGTATGTTCAACGGTTTGGCAGACTCCATCTGGGTTGGCACGGAACACCTCGAAGAATCTTGGGCATGGGTGAAATACCTTGCCTCTGCAGATTGCCAATTGACCGTTGGTAACTCTGGCGTGGTCTTCCCCGCTACCCCCGCAGGTGTAGAAGCCTCCCTCGCAGTTCGCGCTGCAGCTGGCGTCGATGTGAGCGCGTTCACCCTTCAAGCAACTGAAGAAAACGGAACGTTCTTGTTCCCAATCACCGACTTCGGTGGTGAAATCGCTACCATCATGAGCGAAGCCATGGACTCCATCGCCTTGGGCGCAGCTACCGCACAAGACGCCTTGACAGCTGCTAACGCAGAAGTGAACGCGCTGTTTGAATAATTTCACCCATTAGCCTGCACACGCTCAATATGACAGGGTTGCTACAATATGGCAACCCTTCCCCATTCAACCACGCCCTCGCTAGAACGCAGTCAGTTAAGGTGTTCAAGCGCGGGCGTGGTTTTTTTCACCCACACTTTACAAGGAAGGACAACAGGCGTAAGCTAATCAGTGAGGAGCGTTTGCTCTTCACTATTGTTCAACTTACGTTGAGGAACTATGTCTACTCGATCATCTGAACAACCGCCCATACGGAATGGCGGTAGCATCTTCTAAAAGTCGAGCCTCATTCTCCTGCTTGTAATACTTGGCGATGGGTTCTCGTTTTGTGCTATCGCCAGTTACCCCGTCAAAGCCGCTTGTTCAACACACAATTGATTTTCTTACTAACCAATCTACTTGGGCATCTGCATGCCTTGTGTCTTGAATGGAGGGTCATACCATGTATAACGACTTGATCTTGGGTCAGCTGTCTGCGCTACGCGAAGAAGCTGCAGAAGAATACGTACAACATCTCATCACGGAAATTGAAGAGCTGGATACCCTGCTTGATCCAGAGGCGCAGTCGCTGGTGGAGAATTTACGCCAGTATCCTGTCAGCGATAACGTCTACGAAGAGATTGACGAAAACGCTTCTCTCAGTGACCGCCTGTCTGATCGCTTGGCAAACATCGCCGGTAGCTGGGGATTCATCACCAGCTTTGTGGTCTTCATGGGGCTTTGGATGGGCTTGAATATCTACTTGGGAGAACGCGCGTTTGACACCTACCCGTTCATCTTGTTGAACTTGGGGTTAAGCACGCTGGCAGCATTACAAGCGCCGGTGATCTTGATGTCGCAAAACCGCCAAGCGGAAAAAGATCGCGCGGTTGCCCGCAACGATTACGAGGTTAATCTCAAGAACGAATTGGAATTGGTGGACTTGCACCGCAAGTTAGATGTGCTTGCCCAACAGATTGAAATGCAGAACAAGTTGGTCAATGTGCTGGTGGTTGCCCGTCGCACCGAAGTGAGCGCAACCGTTCAAGCCATTGAACAGTCGCGCCGTATGGCACCGATGCCGTAGTGACCCGCTCGGATGGGGGGGGACAAACCCAAGTTTGCCCCCTTCATGTCCGCCCACAGTACAGACCCTCTCAAGTGCACGGGCAACTACCAAGCTATCCGACCGTGTGCGTGTTGTCCTCCTCAAAGGCGGTGAAGCGCATGAAAGCCTTCTCTTGCGGGGTCATGTCTTGGGGATAGCGGGTAGTGTCGTGGCTCTCCATGATGCGATAGCCCTCCCGCACGTAGCTAC